>CAZJRA010000010.1:0-13025 GCA_964548335.1 uncultured Flavobacteriaceae bacterium
GTGTTTAATGCTGTACAAGAAATCTCTACTGCAAAAAAATACGACTATGTCATGAACAAATCTGAAGTACTTATGCTATATGCTGCAGACAGGCACGATTTAAGTGACCAAGTACTTAGAAGCATCACGAGGTCATCTAAGCGTAAGCAAATCAATAATCGCAAAGAAGAAAACGCTTTTGACAAAGAAGAGTCTGAGGTTAGTGAAGCGGCTTTAAAAAGACAAAAAGAGATTGAGAAAAAGAAGAGTGAAAGAGAATCTGCTCTAGCTGAAAAAACTGCTGCACGTGAAGCTTTAAAAGAAGAGCGTCAGAAAGCTTTTGAAGAAAAAAGAAAAAAACTGTTGGAAGAAAGGCAACGTAAAAAAGATTCAATTGCTGCTTTAAAGCTTGAAAAAACAACTGCCGAATCTACTAAGGACGCTGTTACAGGCGAAGGAGGAGAAGTAAATGCTGAAGAAGCTAGAGCTGCAATTATAGAAGCTCGTAAACAAAGAAAAGATTCTATACTTAATGCTCGAAAAGCTAGGAGAGACTCTATACTTGAGGCTCGAAAAAACAATAAAAAGCCTATTCAAGAAAAGATAGAAGGCGAGGGTAAATAAATAAATTTTATAATAATTAATAAATAAATTACAAATGAAGCAGATTAAAAAAATATTACTAGCTGTTGTTCTAATAGCAGGAATGAGTAATGCAATACAAGCACAAGAATCTAAAGTAGCACATATCAATACACAAGAACTTGTAGAAGCAATGCCTAGTTACAAAGCTGCAATTGCAGATCTTGAAAAATTACAACGTTCTTATGATAGCCAGATTAACGAGATGGGTACAGAGTTACAAAAAACTATGGAACGATATGGTCGTGAGGTAGAAACACAAACAGATGAAGAAAATCTTAGACGTCAGAAAGAAGTTCAAGAAACAAATCAAAACATTGTGACATACCGTCAGAATGCATTAAAAGATCTTCAAACTAAAGAACAAGATCTTTTACAACCATTACTTGAGCAAGCACGTGTTACAATACAAAAAGTAGCTAGAGCAAAAGGATTTCAGTTTGTACTAGACTCTACTCCGGGTGCCGGAGGTGTTATTATGGCAGATGGATACAACCTAATGAATGATGTAAAAGCAGATCTTGGTATTTAATATTTTTATACATATACAAACAATAAAAAACTGTTCTCATAATGAGAGCAGTTTTTTATTTTAGCATTATATGCAAGCACAAAAAACTATAGGAGTATTTGATAGTGGTATAGGTGGCACATCTATCTGGAAAGAGATTGTAACTTTACTCCCTCTAGAATCTACATTATACCTTGCAGATAGTAAAAATGCACCTTATGGAAATAAATCTGAAGAACAGATTAAACAGCTCTGTATAAAAAATACAGAGAAGCTTATTGCACTAGGAGCAAAAATAATCGTAATTGCCTGCAATACAGCTACCACAAATGCTATAGATTACTTAAGAACAACGTATCCTATTCCCTTTATAGGAATTGAGCCAGCTATTAAACCTGCTGCACTAAAATCGCAAAACAAAAGTATCGGCATACTTGCAACAAGAGGCACTCTAAATAGCAAATTGTTTCATAGTACCTCAGAAAAGTACACACAGGATATAAAAGTTGTAGAAATCATAGGAGAAGGGCTTGTATCACTTATTGAAAAAGGAGATCTAGAAAACCCCGAGCTTATCGCATTATTACAAACGTATCTAGACCCTATGTTAAAAGCGCGTATTGATTACCTAGTACTAGGTTGTAGTCATTACCCATACTTAATCCCTATCTTAAGAAAGCTACTTCCAGAACATATACAGATTATTGATTCTGGAGAGGCTGTTGCAAAACAAACTAAAAATATTTTAGAGTTCAACCAATTGCTAAACACAACAAACCAAAATAGTAGTCATCAAATCTTTACCAATGGCAATTTAGAAGTTCTTAATTATTTCATCAATAGCTTTCGCGAAAGCGTAAACAACAAGCATTTAAACATTCTTGTAACAAAAGAGAACTTTTAATTATTTAAAATGCGATAGTAAATTAGTCTTTTAACGAGTATAAACCATTATTTCTACTCAATTACATAACCTCCTTTCATTTTTTATATACTGTAAATCTAAAACCCTTAAACCCACTTCAAAATACTTGGGCGTTTAAGACCTCTATTGCTTATTAATAATAAGCCCTTACAAAGACGATATCAAAAGAGCGACATAACACTATCCTAGCAAAGCAAAAGCACTTCCTAGAGACTTCTATACGTCCAAAACACAATGCCTAACCTACGAATACATATTAACGCTAGAAGCTATTAAAAAAAGGTATCAAAAAAAGAGTCTCCTTAGATATAGAAGTCTAATCTTATGAAACAAAAAAGCCTCATTCTTTACAAATGAGGCTTTTTTATATTTTATAAAGCTATATTATTAATTTACAGCAGGGCAGTTACAATCATAAGGTTCTTTATCATCACCTAAATTATATCCTAATGTAATCTGATGAAAACCTGCATCTGTTAATACAACAGAATTAGATTGGTATGAATACGTATATCCAAATAAGAAACGGTCATACTTACCACCTACAAAAGGAGAAATTTGTTGTAGTTTTTGAATATCTACTGCTACTCCATCATTTGTAAATTCTGAACCATCTAAACTTCTTCTATAAGAAAGTCCTCCCCACAATCTACCCCAATCAACTTTGTAGTATGCTTTTGCATTTAAATCAAAAGTTGCTTCTTGTGTCTCGTCTGTAGCTTGATATAATAAAGAAGGCTCAAAGCTCCAATCTGAAAAATTAGGTGTTATCGTATACGCTAGTGAAAGAAGAAATCTTCGTTGGTTATTAGACTCAAAACTAGTACTAAAAATATCTCTCTCTGCAGGAAGCGCATTCTTTACTGTGGCGTGTGCTGAAAAATCAAGGAAGTTATAAGACACTCCAAAATCTACATTAGCATAAGAATCGGTTTGTACAACTCCAGCAATGACCGGGTCAAAATCAGAAAGATCAAAATTAGTTTCATCCAGACTACCTTGAATTACACCTACACTAATTCCAAAAGACAGCTGATTTAACTCAACAAAACTTCTTGATAATAAAAGGTGGTATGCAAAAGTAGCGTAAGCGCCTGTCTGACCAAAAAACCCATTCCCATCATTAAATAAAATCCCTCCTAAACCTACTTTCTCACCTACTCTACTGTTAATACTTACTGTTTGTAAAGCGGGGGCATTTTCTAATCCTGCCCACTGAGACCTTGCTGTCCCTCTAAGCTTTGAAGTTTGTGAAGCACCCGCCATTGATGGGTGTAATAAATAAAGATTGTCTTGCAGATAATCCAAGTATACTGGAATACCTTCTTGGGCTGTTGCAAATTGCGCCATAAATAACGCAAGAATTACATAGTACTTTTTTAGTTTCATGTAGTTTTAATTTTGAGACATATTGGACAGCATACAAAGGCTGTTGGCAATACGATAGTTTTCAAATATATAACATTTTATTCTACTTATACACAATTTAACAGTCTTGTATTCACAAATATTGCCTTTTTTAGGCCTAAAACCCTATTTTATCAACTATTACAAAGTATTTAATTTCTAGCTAGTTCAACATAATAATCAGAAAAATGATAGTTGGACTCTTTCTAGTCACTCCCTTTAACGTATTTTCTGTAAAAAAATTGGATAAATCACGTCTTTTTTAGTTTAGTTTATTCTCATCCCTATTTATTAGGTTCATTATCTTTGTAAAAAAATCGTTATGAGCACATACAGTATATCTATAGAAGGCACATCTAATCCGGCTATAAAAAAGTTTCAAGTAGACCAATTTCTTGTAAACCACAATAGTTATGAATTTAACAATATAGATGAGGCTGGCAACTCTCCTCTTGCACAGCAACTATTCTACCTCCCTTTTGTAAAAACAGTTTATATCGCTCAAAATTTTATAGCGATTGAGAAGTATAATATTGTGGAGTGGATTGATATACAAAACGAGGTTTCTACTCAAATAGAAGAGTACCTCAATGACAACGGAGTGGTTATCATAGAAGATACTCAAGCACAAAAAGTGCCCGTTACCGTGTATGCAGAAAGTACTCCTAACCCATCTACTTTAAAATTTGTAGCTAATAAAAAATTAGTAACAAACCCTTTTGACTTTAAGTCTATAGATGATGCTGCACACGCTCCATTAGCCAAAGCTTTATTTCACCTACCTTTTGTAAAGGAAGTATTTATAGACGAAAACTATGTGAGTGTTCAAAAATATGATGTAACAGAGTGGGATGAAGTAGTGACAGAAACTAGAGAGTTTATAAGAGACTATATACAAGACGGAAAAGAAATTGTATCTCCAGAGCTTTTAAAAACACCTCAACAGGTAGAGACCACTGCCGAAAAAGAATTTGAAACTTTAGATGACATCTCAAAAGAGATTGTAAACATTATAGAGGAGTATGTAAAACCTGCTGTACAGAGTGATGGAGGAAATATTGTTTTTAAGAATTATGACGAAAAAACTCAAAACGTACAAGTAGTATTACAAGGGGCTTGTAGTGGATGTCCTTCATCTACCTTTACATTAAAGAACGGCATAGAGAGTATGCTCAAACAAATGCTCCCAGGAAAAATTAATATGGTAGAAGCAATTAATGGATAAAGCATTCACTTTATCCTTGTAGAGTAGTCATATATCGGAATCTTATTTTTACTCTTACATTTTCACTTTATTATTATTAGACTATTTGTATTTTTAGAAAAGAAAATAAATTTTTAACCTTAAAACGATAACGTTATGGCTATTATGAAAGTATTAGAAATTCTTTCTAATTCAGAAAAAAGTTGGGAAGATGCAACTAAAAAAGCAGTAAAAGAAGCTTCAAAATCAGTAAAAAATATACGCTCTGTATATGTAGCAGATCAAAGTGCTATTGTTAAAGATGGTGAAGTAACAGAGTTTAGAGTAAACTTAAAAATCACTTTTGAAGTAAAATAAAGATACTCACTCACAAATTTTAAGAATCCTGCCTAGTTGCAGGATTTTTTTGTTTGTACTTTTATCCTATGAAATTATATCATTGCTTTATTACACTTCTAACAGCACTCTTATTATGTGCTTGTAAAGGGCAAAACAATTACACTATGTCTACACACACTAATGAACTTATAAAAGAGAGCAGTCCTTACCTATTACAACACGCGCACAACCCTGTAGATTGGAAAGCTTGGAATGACATCTCCCTTCAAGAGGCAAAAGATCAAAACAAACTCTTAATAATTAGCATTGGATATTCTTCTTGTCACTGGTGCCATGTCATGGAAAAAGAAAGTTTTGAAAACGAGCTTGTTGCCGATGTAATGAATAAAAACTACATAAACATTAAGGTAGACCGTGAAGAACGCCCCGATGTAGACAATGTGTATATGAATGCAGTGCAGCTTATGACTGGTCGTGGTGGATGGCCTCTTAACGCTATTGCGCTACCTGATGGACGCCCTATTTGGGGTGGCACTTATTTTCCAAAAGAAGATTGGATAAGCTCTCTTGAGCAAATAGCTGATCTCTATCAAAAAGACCCTGACAAACTCATAGAATATGCAGAAAAATTAGAAAAAGGCATAAAGACAATGGATATTGTCACTCCCAACCCTAACACACCTAGCTTTAAAAAAGACGAGTTACAAGACGCTATACAATCTTGGGCTAGAAGTTGGGATACTAGAGAAGGAGGCCTTAATAGAGCGCCTAAGTTTATGATGCCTAACAACTATCACTTCTTATTGAGATACGGGCACCAAAACCAAGATCAAGAAATTTTAGACTACGTAAACATCACCTTACAACAAATCGCTTTTGGAGGAGTTAACGATCAAGTAGGAGGTGGTTTTTCTAGATATAGTACAGACACAAAGTGGCATGTTCCTCATTTTGAAAAAATGCTTTATGACAATGCGCAACTCGTAAGCCTTTATAGTGACGCTTATCTCGCAACTCAAAACGAGCTTTATAAAGAAACAGTATATCAAACTCTTTCTTACATTGCACGTGAGATGACTACAGAACAAGGTGGGTTCTATTCTGCACTAGATGCAGATAGCCTTGACAAAGAAGGTATCCTAGAGGAAGGCACTTATTATGTGTGGACTAAAGAAGAGTTAGAACAATTATTAGGAGCAGACTTCACTTTATTTAAAGAATACTACAATATCAACTCTTATGGGAAATGGGAAAAAGACCATTATGTATTAATAAGGCAAGACCTAGACGACGATTTTATAAAAGAACACAATCTTTCTCTAGAAGAATTTAAAAACAAGAAGCTGCAATGGCAAGAAATGCTATTACACTTTCGCGAAAGCAACCGATCACGGCCTCGCTTAGATGATAAAATACTCACTGGATGGAACGGTCTTATGACTAAAGCCTATGTAGATGCCTACCGAGTGTTTAATGAAGAAGTTTTCTTAACTACTGCTCTTAAAAATGCTGAATTTATCTTAGCCCAGATGAAACGCCCAGATGGAGGTCTTAATCGCACCTATAAAGATGGAAAAAGCACCATAAATGCATACCTAGAAGACTATGCTGCCACAATAAATGCTTTTATCGCACTATTTGAAATCACCACAGACACAAAGTGGCTAGAAGAAGCTAAATTACTTACTGACTATACATTTGAGCATTTTCAAAATAAAGAGAATAGCTTATTTTATTTTACGTCTGATGAAGATGCAAGCCTAGTTACTAGAAACATTGAGTATTTAGACAATGTAATTCCTGCCTCTAACTCTATCATGGCAAAAAACATCTTTACACTATCTCATTACTTTCTAGACAAAAAGTATACAACAACAGCTGCCACTATGCTTAACAATATACAGGTAGATATGATGAAATATCCTACCAGTTATAGCAACTGGATGGATATGATGCTTCATTATACGCAACCGTTTTATGAGGTCGTTGTCGTAGGTGATAATTCTAAAGAGATTCTAAAGGAGTTACATAGCTTTTACATCCCTAACAAACTCATTGCAGCTTCTCAAACAGAAAGCGAGCAAGAAGTTTTTAAAGGAAGATACTCAGAAGAGAATACTCTTATTTATGTATGTGTAAATAATGCATGTAAGCTTCCTGTAAAGACTGTAGAAGAAGCATTAGCACTTATTAAAAAATAAATTATAAAATACAATGGAGAATACAGAGAAGTGGATTGACATCGCAATAAAATACGGTAGCGAGTATGGATTAAAACTCATTATGGCTCTTGTCATATGGATAGTAGGAAAGTGGATAATCAAACAGATTATGAAAGTTTTTAAAAAACTACTTTCTAAAAACAAAAACATAGACACTACTTTAGAGAAATTCCTTTCTAATCTTGTACGTACAAGTCTTTTAGTTCTTCTTATTATTGCCATTTTAGGACAGTTAGGCATAGACACCGCTTCCTTTGCAGCAATAATTGCTGCAGCAGGTCTTGCTATAGGTCTTGCCCTACAAGGATCTCTTTCTAACTTTGCAGGAGGAGTTCTTATTATGCTTTTTAAGCCTTTTAAGATAGGTGATCTTATAGAAGCTCAAGGAGAGTTAGGAATTGTAAAAGAGATACAGATTTTTACAACCCAATTGACTACCCCTGATAATAAATTGGTAATTATGCCTAATGGAACACTGTCTAATGGCAGCATTAAGAATTATACAGAATTAGGTATGATTAGAGTAGATCTTACTATAGGCGTATCCTACGATGCAGATATTAGGCAAACAAAAGAGGTACTTATGAAAGCGATGACTTCACAAAGCAACGTTCTTAAAGACCCTGCTCCTACTGTAAATATGGGAGAGCTTGCAGATAGTTCTGTAAATTATGAGGTACGCCCTTGGGCAACGCCTGAGAACTATTGGGATGTCTATTTTCAAACAGTAGAAAACTGTAAAGTTGAGCTAGATAAAGCAGGTATTGAAATTCCTTATCCACACGCTGTAGAAATCGAAAAGAAAGCCTGATTCACGATAAACTATGTGTGTGACAACAATTTAGGTAGAAATTACTTTTTTAAAAAATAACCATTTCACCTGCATTTGTGTGCCTGATTGAGTCTCGTATTCTTTTATTCTTGGAGATAGTAAAACAGTAAAAAAACTAGTAATCAAACCTTTATGCAAGTCATCTAAGTTTTTAAATGTAACGTGTAATAGTAGCCACACGATTAAAAAAACAACAAAAAACAATAAATGATATAACACTCTAACTTTTGTTTTCTTATTCATAGTTTCTAAAATTTGATTGCATTATATCGTCATAAAGATATGACACCGTATTTTTATGACCACCCAATCTCTAGTTTTGCTAATTCTTCATTTAATACAGTAAGTGACTCTGAATTAATGAGCTGGCTATTAATACTCAATTCTTCTGTATCTGTTTTTAATATATAATCGCCAGCAAAAAGTTTTATTTGTTTAACTTCATCTAGATTTAGCTCTTTTCCAAATGGCCAATTCTGTTTTATAATACCACTTTCTATAGTTAAATAGTGTTCTTTTTTTTGGTAGAAATACAGTGTCAAATAAAATCCTGATAGTAAAAACCAAGAATAATCAAACCAATCTGCACTATCACTAAGTACAGCATTTACTACCCCATATACTAACCATATCAATCCTAAAAAAAGGTTTATATAAAGTTGTTTCTTTTTGTATCTTATTCTCATATTTCAACTAATTACACTTTTGCGGTGTGCTTAACAAAACTGTTCGTGTACTAAAATAATATAAATTCTCATTACTTGAGTAAAGGGGTTGTTATTTCACTTCTGCAAAGATTTTTACTATCTTTCTTATTCAATGCTCCGAAGTATCCTTAAGTTTGTAAGAGAGATTTATGAGAAGACTCGTAAATCAAGTAAAAAAACAAACCTATTTCTGACATTACTTAAGGAAATTTAAAAACACAAACACGATAAAAGCTTCTTTACGTCCTATTCTAGAGATTAACATCGCGATGCTTTTTATAAGTACTTCGGGTGTTTTGGGGAGGTCCATTGAGTTAGACCCTAAACTAATTATAGCCCTACGTGGCGTATTTGCTGCTTTGTTTTTAGGTCTCTTTATGCTCTCGAGAAAAACCTCTTGGAGCATAGCTTCTAAAGACTGGAAAGCCATTATCGTAGGATCTGTTTTCTTAGGAGCACATTGGGTTTTATACTTTTATGCATTGCAGTTATCTAATGTGGCTATAGGAATGCTTTCTGTTTTTACCTATCCTGTAATAACAAGCCTATTAGAACCCTTGATATTAAAGACCAAGTTTCAAAAGATACATCTAGCACTCGCTTTTTTAGTATTATTGGGTCTCTATCTACTTGCTCCAGAGTTTGATTTAGAAAGTGACTATACGCTGGCAATACTTTTAGGTGTCATTTCTGCTGTTTGTTACTCACTGCGCAATCTCATTATGAAGACCAAAATTGAAAAATATCCAGGAACCACTTTAATGTGGTATCAAATTGCGATTGTTTCTATACTTCTAACACCTATTTTTTTCTTTTCAGACTACACTTGGCAAACCATACAGGTACAATTACCATGGCTACTTTTATTAGGTTTACTTACCACTACGATTGGCCATACTATGTTTTTGTCTAGTTTTAAAAACTTTTCAGTAACTACAGCAAGTTTAATGAGCAGTGCGCAACCTATTTATGGTATTCTTCTAGGGGTTTTGTTTTTAGAAGAAATCCCTAGTTTACGTACCCTTGTAGGCGGTGCATTAATTCTTGTAAGTGTTATTGTAGAAAGCAGGAGAGCGCTTTCTAAATAGTCTCTTTTTTTAATACAGAGATTTTAGTAGTTACTAAGTAGGTTTTGACGACTAGCATACATCTTCAAAACAATACTTTTAAACCCCTACCCTTTCTTTTTTACCCCCGCAATAAAGTCTTTAAGGTAATAGGGCTCAAAATAAGCAAGGTCCTCAAAATCTGATGCAGCGTACTTCGTACTAGAAAGTGCACAAAGCTCCTTTGCAGAAGGGAGTTTATCTTCTATAAAAATAGCATTAGGGTGCTGGCAAATCTCCTTAAACTTTGCGACTCCGTTTCCTATAAAATAGGTCTTTCCTTTATCTAGATATTCTGCAAAAGAAGTAGCTTCTAGTATTTGTGCTTGCGTATCTCTTATCTGTGTATGATCCTTAGTATAAATAGCGCTATATACTTCCATCCTCCTAGCATCTAACATAGGGATGATATACTGCGCCTCCTTATCTTGAACTTGATGGCTTAAAGAATCTAACGTAGGAATAGATAGCAAAGGGATATCTAAGGCGTAGCATAATCCTTTGGCAGCAGAAACGCCTATACGCAAACCTGTATAGCTACCAGGACCTTTACTTACTGTGACGGCAGAGAGTTGTGTTTTTTTAATTTTCGCGAAAGCGAGAACTTCTTCAATATAGGTATGCAAACGCTCTGCATGAGAATATTTTACATCATAATCTTCTTTAAGTGCAGTCACCTCGCCGTTAATAGATAAAGCCACCGAGCAATTTGTGGTGGCCGTCTCTAAACATAATACTATGCTCATAATTTACTCTTCTATATCGTATTCATTATCCTTTTCGCCTTTTACTTCAATCTTATCACCAGACTTAAGCAACTTTGTTACTAGCGTATAAGGACCTGTAATAATCTCATCACCATCTTCTAATCCTGTTAAGATCTCTATGCTAGAATCATCTTGAATTCCTGTTGTCACGACCTTTAATTTTGCTTCTTCTCCATTCTTAACAAACACACATTCAAACTTTTCTTTCTTTACACTAGTTGCCTTTTTAGGGCTTTTCTTATTCGTACTCGTCGTATCAGATTTTATGACAATAGCACTTATAGGAGCTGCTATTATATTTGCTCTTTTTTTGGTAATAATATCTACCGTAGCCGTCATTCCTGGTCTAAAAGGAGAGTACGTTTTAGGTCTATCTACCAATAAGTCTTTATACGACTCTTTAAGGATACGTACTTTTACCTTAAAATTAGTCACTTGATTTGCAGAAAGTGTAGACTCCGCAGAGTTTGCTATCTCTGTAACGAGTCCTTTAAACTCTTTCTTAAGGTAAGCGTCTACCTCAACAATGGTAGAGTCTCCTACAGATATCTTTACAATGTCATTTTCATTTACATCTACCTCTACTTCCATATTAGTTAGGTTAGCAAGGCGTATAATTTCTGTTCCTGCCATTTGTGCTGTTCCGACAACACGCTCTCCTAGTTCTGCATTAAGCATAGAAATAGTACCATCTCTAGGAGCATAAATAGTGGTCCTACTTAAGTTATCGTTAGCCTGCTTTACAGAGGCAGAGACACTCTGCACATTATAAAAAGCACTCTGCCTATTTGCTTGCGCCACTTCGAAGTCTGAAATAGCACGCTCATAATCTGCCTTAGAGATTACGCCTTTTTCATAAAGAGGCACATTACGGTCGTAGCTAAGCTTTGCTACTTTAAGACTTGCCTCTGCTTGTGCTAAGCCCGCTTTTGCGTTTTGTAATCCTGCCTGAGCTTGGTTTAATGCACTTTGCACTAAATCTGGATTGATACGCACTAAAAGGTCTCCTTTAGACACATCTTGACCTTCTTTAACAGGAAGGGATATAATCTCTCCCGAAACTTCAGAAGAAAGTTTTATCTCAACTTCAGGTTGTATTTTACCTGTGGCTGCAACGGTTTCTATAATCGTACTACGTTCCACCGTTTTTGTCGTTACTTCTTTAAAATCACCTGACTTCCCGATAGCCCCTGATTTTTTTACAGCTACTAGCCCTACTATCAAGATAAGCGCTATAGAAAGTATAATTATTAATGTTTTTTTACTCATTTTGGTTATAATTTTAGTTGGCTAACTGGCACTCCAAAATAGAGTTCCAATACCTTGATGCGAAAAATATAATCGTATTTAGATCGTGTTAATTCAATTTGCGCATTATCATAACGCAGTTTTGCCTGACTAAAATCGAAGGCATTTGTAAGACCATTTGTATAACGCACTTTTGCATAGTCATACGCTAAGTTTTGTGAGGCTACAGAAGTTTGCGCCGCTACATAGGCTTCTTTTGCCGCTTTTGCATCTGTATAGGCTTGGTACACCGCCGTTTCTAAATCTAGTTCTGCTTGTTGCTTTGCAAACTCTAATCGCTTTACATTAAGCTCATTTCGTTTTACTTGGTTTTGTGAAGACCATCCGTTAAAAAAAGGAATATTAAGTGATAAACCAAAAGAAATCCCGTCATTAAGATACAGTTGTTCTACAAAGCCTAGGTCTTGTGTTGTTACTACAGCATTAGGTACTTGAGCAATCACGCTATCTCCCGTGTTCTCAACTACTCCTATTGTTTGATTTAAAAAAGGATTTGCCTCATCTACAGATTGGTTAAATCGCACAGCCCCTCCCTGTTCTCTCGTATTATAATTTAAAAAACCATCTAGAGTAGGTAACAAACTAGATTTACTTATTTGCAAGTCTTTACTAGCAATCTCTAAATTTTGTTCTGCAATCTTTAAATCGTAACGTGTTTCTTTTGCCTTTGCTACAATATCCTGAGGGAGATTGCTTAGCACCTCTTCTCCTATTAGGTTATAGTCTTGTGTCGCAATATCAAAGCCTTGATAGTCCTTTACGTTTAACAATTGAGCCAAACTAATTAAGGATACTGTTACCGCATTTCTAGCCGCTACAATACTTTGTTTTTCTCCTGCATTAATTGCCTCTATCTCTAGTAAATCTCCTCTAGGCAAAACACCTGCGTTTACTAAAACGGTTGTTTGTTCTATTTGTTCTTGGGTTACTACGTTTTGCCCCTCTAGTACTTTGAGATTTTCTTTATTGAGTAATATCCCTAAATAACTCACGGCTATATTAAGAGCAATATCATCTTTAAGCTTAGCGACATTATACTCTGCAGCAATTTTTGATAAATCTGCCCGGTCTAGCGT
>CAZJRA010000011.1:0-12449 GCA_964548335.1 uncultured Flavobacteriaceae bacterium
GGCTTAATCTGTTAGTAGAGTTAATCTTATT
Source organism: uncultured Flavobacteriaceae bacterium (assembly GCA_964548335.1). Lineage (GTDB taxonomy): Bacteria > Bacteroidota > Bacteroidia > Flavobacteriales > Flavobacteriaceae > Dokdonia. The sequence goes on from CAZJRA010000011.1 coordinate 32, forward strand.
AATGTTAAGACAATATGTAAAGATGTGATAAAACATTCTTTATGTCTTAGGGTACATTGCGTATCTTTATCACTATGAGAAAACTATTGCTTTGCACACCTTTTTTATTTTTAATAGCCTGTGGTTCTAATAAAAATGGAGATACTGTAACTTCTAAAATAGAGAAGCCAGACCCTACCCAAAATCAAGTTACGATGGTCTTGCCAGATATGGATAAGATGACTTCGGTAGGAAAAACGATCGAGTTTTTAGCTTCAGACCTGCTTCAGGGTAGAGAGACGGGTAGTTTAGGGATTGAGATGGCTGCACAGTTTATAGAGGCTCGTTTTAAAGAAGCAGGGGTGCCCCCTTATTTTGATACATATAGAGATTCCTTTATCGCAAAAGGGGCGACTACGTTTGATCCCAAAACTGCAGAGGCAATTGTGGGAGATGATGCAAATGCATTTAATATTGTAGGGGTGCTTGAAGGAACTGATCCTGAATTAAAAAAAGAGGTTATCGTAATAGGAGCTCACTACGATCATATAGGACAAGCTAAAGCGGTAGGAGACGATACGATTGCAAACGGTGCTAATGATAATGCCACGGGTACAGCCACGGTTCTTGCGCTGGCAGACCATTTCGCGAAAGCAAAAAACAATAAGCGCACCTTACTTTTTACATTATACTCGGCAGAAGAGCGTGGACTTTTAGGTTCAAAACACTTGTCTGCACGTCTTAAAAAACAAGGACTTAACTTGTATACAATGTTTAATATAGAGATGGTAGGAATTCCTATGGCAAATAAAGATCATGTGGTGTACTGCTCAGGTTACGATGTGTCTAATATTGCAGAAAAATTTAATAGCTATGCAGGAGAAAAGGTGATAGGGTTTTTGCCTAAGGCAAAGGAGTTTAGTTTGTTTTATCGCAGTGATAATTATCCTTTTTATCTGGACTTTAAAGTACCGTCACATACAATCTCTTCTTTTGATTTTACAAATTACGATCATTACCATAAAGCTGGAGATGAGACTGCTTTACTCGATATTCCTTTTATGGAAAACCTTATTAAAAAATTAATACCAGGTGTTGAGGGTATGGCAAATAGTGCAACCCAAGAAATCGTAATCAAGGGTTATAAAGACCCAAGAGATAAATAATAATAGTGTGATGAAAAGAATTATAGTAACAGGAACTAGCCGAGGAATAGGCTTGCAATTAGTACAGCAGCTCGCAGAACAAGGGCATCAGGTGCTTGCGCTTTCGCGAAATGCAGAGCCCTGTAAATCCCTTAATAAGCAAAACATTACTGCTTTTCCGTTTGATATCACAAATCAAGGTCACTTTGAAAAAGTAGTTGATTTTATTGAGAGTGATTGGGAAGGTGTAGATATTTTAATCAATAATGCAGGTGCATTGCTTAACAAGCCATTTGCAGAAACTACGGCGGCAGATTTTGAAGCGATATACAGAGTAAACGTATTTGGAGTAGCAGCTTTAACTCGTGTTGTATTACCGTTTATGGCTTCGGGAAGCCATGTAGTTACCATCTCTAGTATTGGAGGTGTACAAGGAAGTGTAAAATTCCCTGGGCTAGCAGCCTATAGTTCTAGCAAAGGGGCTGTTATTACTTGGAGTGAGCTTTTAGCCGAAGAGTATAAAGAACAAAACATTGCTTTTAATGTACTTGCGCTAGGCGCCGTACAAACCGAAATGCTAGAAGAGGCTTTCCCTGGGTATCAAGCACCTGTTACGGCAAGAGAGATGGCGTCTTATATAGCAAACTTTGCACTTACGGGTAATCAGTTTTATAACGGGAAAGTAATGCAAGTATCTGCCAGTACTCCTTAACAGTGGAAGAAGTACTTTTAAAATATATTCCAGAGCGTGCGGTAAATCCCACTGTTGCTTTAATTAAAGAGCACAAAGTGCATCTTAAGATTGTGAGTGAGCGAGTAACACGACACGGCGATTACCGTAGGATGCCTAATGGGCAACACCTTATTACCGTAAATGCAGGAGAAAATAAATACCGTTTTTTTATCACCTTAATTCACGAAATAGCACATCTTATTGCTTTCGAAAAATACGGCAGGCGTATTAAACCCCACGGATTAGAGTGGAAGCATACGTTTCAACATTTAATGCTACCCTTTATTAGACCAGAGGTTTTTCCTCAAGAATTATTACCCTATCTCGCACGTCACTTTAAAAACCCTAAGGCAAGTAGTGATACAGATGCGCATCTATCTGTAGCACTTAAAAACTACGACCCACCCACAGATAAAAATTATATCTTTGAAATCCCTCTAGGAGCTACATTTAGAATCCATAATGGAAAAGTTTTTAAAAAGGGTACTAAGCGTGTAAAACGCTACGAGTGTGTAGAGGTAGCAACAGGCAAAGTATATCTTTTTCAACCCAATGCAGAGGTAGAACAATTGTAACAAAATTATGAGCGCAAACAATTCAAATTATTATGCCCTTTTAATGGCAGGAGGAGTGGGCTCTCGATTTTGGCCTGTAAGTACAGAGGCTTTCCCTAAACAGTTTCACGATATGTTAGGGACGGGTGAGACTCTATTGCAAAAAACATTTAGTAGGTTATCAAAACTGGTTCCAGAGGATCAGATATTAGTACTTACCAATGCGAGGTACAATGACCTAGTAAAAGAACAGTTGCCACAAATAGCTCAAAAAAATATTGTGCTAGAAAGCGCAATGCGTAATACAGCACCTTGTATCCTGTTATCTGCTCTTAAAGTAGAAAAAGAAAACCCAGATGCGGTGATGATTGTAGCACCTAGTGATGCTTGGATAGAAGATGAAGATGCTTTTGTAAATGATTTGCAAAAGGCTTTTGACGCTTCAGAAGAAGAAGATACAATAGTCACGCTGGGCATCCAACCTACGTTTCCTAATACAGGATATGGATATATACAATATGATAAGGAGGATAATGCTTTCGCGAAAGCGGTATCTCGCTTTACAGAAAAGCCTAACTATGAGGATGCAAAAACCTTTGTTAATAGTGGAGAGTATTTGTGGAATGCAGGAATGTTTATCTGGAGTGTAAAAACGGTTTTAAACGGTTTTAAAGCACACTTGCCTACAATGTACGCTTTGTTTCAAGAAGGATATGACAGATACAATACAGCAAATGAACAGGAGTTTATTGCTGCAAATTACTCTAAAGCAGAAAATATAAGTATTGATTACGGTATTATGGAAAAGCATGATGCGGTAAAGGTAGTGCCTGCCACTTTTGATTGGAACGACTTAGGAACTTGGGGTTCTTTATATGAAAAATTAGGTAAGGATGAGGTTCAAAATGCAGTGGTGAATGCTCGAGTACTAGCGACAAACTCTTCTGGAAATATTATACGTACTCAAGGAAAAAAAGTGGTAGTGGTAGACGGTCTTCAAGACTACATTATCGTTGAGAAGGAAGATACGCTGGTTATTGTACCAAAGTCTAAGGGACAAGATATTAAAGAGATTAGAAACGAAGTGCAGTCAAAATTTGGTAGTAACTTAGGCTAATAATTTGATTAAATTTCAAACGGATGGAAGAACAAGAATTGGATCAAAATAAAGAAGCGGTTAAGAAAGATGCTAAAGGACTCTTTAAGAGTTTAAAGGCTTTTCTTGTTGAATTACTTGATTTTAGAGAAGATACAGATAGAGAAGCTACCGTAGAGGCGGTAAGGGCAGATATTCCTTTTAAAGGGCATATAGCGTGGATTCTTATATTCTCTGTATTTGTAGCGAGTATAGGTCTTAATGTAAGTAGTACAGCTGTAGTTATTGGAGCAATGCTTATATCTCCACTAATGGGTCCTATTGTAGGGATTGGTCTATCTGTGGCGATAAATGATGGAACCATGATGCGTAGGTCGTTTATTAACCTAGGAGTAATGGTTGCGTTAAGTGTAATAACAGCCTTTATTTATTTTACGATATCACCAATTAAAGAAGCAACACCAGAGCTAGAGGCAAGGACATATCCTACAATATTAGATGTGCTTATTGCTATTTTTGGAGGTTTTGCACTTATTGTTGCTAAGACTAAAAAAGGGACTATGGCAAGTGCCCTGTTTGGAGTTGCTATTGCCACCGCTTTAATGCCTCCTTTATGTACGGTTGGATACGGGCTTGCTATAGGCAATTTTAAATTTGCAGGAGGAGCAATGTATCTTTTTTCTATAAATGCTGTTTTTATTGCGCTAGCTACTTTTATAGTGGCAAAATTATTGAAGTTCCCCCTCGTAAAGTATGCAAATCAAAAAAAGAGAAAACGAGTAACGACTATTGCTACTATTGTAGCGATAGCCGTAATTGCACCAAGTATCTTTTTGTTTCTAAAACTACTTAATGTTCAAGTATATGAGACGGACGCTTCTAGCTTTGTTGAAAATGAAATGACATTTACAGGTTCTGAAATTCTGAAAAAGAAACCAGACTACGATGAGAAGAAAATAGTAGTTTACTTTATAGGAAATATCATTCCTAAAAATCAGATTAATATTTGGCAAGAAAAACTTTCTCAACATAAAGATGAAAGATTAGCTTCTTCTCAGCTTATAGTGCATCAGGGTTCTGATCAGAGTTCTGCTTTAGCAGAGCAGCTTTCATCTCAAGTAAAATCTGGAATCCTTGAAGATTTGTATTTAAAAAATCAAGAAGCTTTAGAGAGTAAAGATGCTCAAATTCGTTTATTAGAAGAACAACTTAAACAACTTACCGCTATTGCTTTGCCTTTTGATAAAGTAGGGGAAGAAGTAAAGATATTATATGAAGGTTTAGACCGTTTTGCATATGCAAATATGGTGCATTGTGACTTTAATAGCTTAGATACAATCACCACATTTAAAATGGGATGGTCAAATTCTATTCCTCGTGATTTGCAACTAGATAATAATAAAAAAATAGGGGCTTGGCTAACAAAGCGTTTTTCTTTAGATACCCTAGTTATAGAAGAGTATAAGCGCTAGTTTTATTGATTCTGCGCTTGCCTTACCATCTTAAAGAGATTGGAAGAGTACACAAAGTTTGTGACTTCCTCATTGTCAGTTTTAAATATTTGTGTTTTGTCTCCTTCCCAAGCAATACGCCCTTCCTTTAGAAATACAATTTTATCTCCTATCTCCATAACAGAATTCATGTCATGAGTATTAATAATAGTTGTGATATTGTATTCTTGAGTAATTTCTTGTATTAGATTGTCAATTACCGTTGCTGTTTTTGGATCTAACCCTGAGTTAGGTTCATCACAAAACAGATATTTAGGGCGGTTTACAATAGCTCTTGCAATTGCAACCCTTTTTTGCATTCCTCCAGAAATTTCAGAAGGAAGCTTGTGATTTGCATTTTTTAGATCTACTCGATTAATCACAAGGTTGGCTTGATCTCTAATTTCACTTTTATTAAGCTTAGTGAACATCCTAAGAGGGAAAGAAATATTTTCCTCTACAGTCATAGAATCAAACAAGGCACTCCCTTGAAATACCATCCCTATCTTTTCTCTAACTTTTCGTTGTTGATCAAAACTTAGGGACGCATAAGCAGTCCCATTGTATAGTATATCACCACTATTAGGCTGAAAAAGCCCTAACATACACTTAATAAAGACTGTTTTTCCGGAGCCACTCTGTCCAATAATAAGATTTGTTTTTCCTTGATTAAAAGAGGTTGTAATGCCTTTTAATACTTTTATACCTCCAAACCCTTTATGTAAATCTCTTACTTCTATCATTAGCTTAACAACATTTGAGTGATAAAATAATTAGTAATGATAATTACAACACTTGTCCATACAAAAGAAGTAGTACTTGCTTTTCCTACTTCTAATGCGCCCCCTTTCATATAAAAACCGTGAAAAGAAGGAATGGTAGCAAGTATAAAAGAAAAGATAAATGTTTTAATAAACGCATAGGCAATGTGAAATGGAGTAAAATCATCTTTTAAGCCCGTAAGAAATTGCTCTGCAGTTGTAAATCCTCCATATACAGATGCAATATAGGCTCCTAATATACCTAAGAACATCGCTATAGCTATTACAAACGGGTAAAAGAACATGGCTATTATCTTAGGGAATACTAGATAATTTATAGCATTAATTCCCATGATTTCTAAGGCATCTATTTGTTCTGTTACACGCATAGTACCTATACTAGAAGTAATAAATGACCCTACTTTTCCAGCCATAATAACAGAGATAAACGTAGGGGCAAACTCTAAGATTACAGATTGTCTTGAAGCAAAGCCTATTAATTCTTTAGGGATAAGCGGATTTGTTAAGTTAAGTGCTGTTTGTATTGCAACTACGCCTCCCACAAAAAAAGAGATAAACGCAACAATTCCTAACGACCCTATAATGAGGTCATCTATGTCTTTAAAGATTAAACCCCTCAGTACAGAGCCTTTTGTAGGTTTTATAAAGGTTTGTTTAATCATTAAAAAGTATTTCCCTATTTGGTGTAGGTATGCCATAGATATGATATGCTTTACAGCGAAAGTATAAAATTAATAGTTGTCATTTCTTATCGAACACTCATTTATGATATCTAATGTGATAAAATTCTCTTTATTTTATGGTAAATCTCGGTATTTTCATAAATCCCAGAAAAATTATCTGCTCCGGGACCGTAAGCAAATACAGGAACCATAGTTGCAGAGTGTCCATTTGTTGAAAATATTGGCTCTAAGGTATTATAATCATTTTCTTGTGCTGCTAGTGTAAATCCTCCCGTTTCGTGGTCGGCTGTTACAATCAAAAGCGTATTACCTTCTTGTTCTACAAAATCTAGTACATAGCCCAACGTATTGTCAAAGTCGATAAGCTCTTTCACTAAATAATTAACATCATTTTCGTGACACGCCCAGTCTATTTGAGAGCCCTCTACCATCATAAAAAAGGGATCTTGTTCTTGAGATAAATACTTTAGTCCTAAAAATGTAGCATTTTTAAGAAAAGGACCACGATCTTCTGTCATTTTTGGCATTCCTTTATTAGCAAGGAGATATCCATATTTTTTTTCAGGACTTAAAAATGCATCAATATTTAAAAATGAAGTGTTTACTTCAAAGCCATTAGATTGGAAATCTTGTATTAAGTTTTTATTATCAGATCTGTTATTAAAATACTTTAACCCACCTCCCGCAAAAAAATCTACCTTAGAATCAACTAAGGCTTCTGCTATTTCTTCTTTTAGACTTCTTCCTGCCACGTGAGCATAAAAACTAGCAGGTGTTGCATGTGTTATTGAGGATGTGGCAACAAGTCCTGTTTTATATCCTTTAGATGATAACTCTTCTAGAATAGTGGGTTTTGAGTTTATGTTATTATCTACGCCAACAGCACCATTATAGGTTTTAATTCCGCAGGCAAAAGCAGTAGCTCCTGCAGCACTATCTGTAACTAAATCGCTAGATGATGAGGTTTTTATAAGGCCTATGTGTTTAAAACGTTCGTAATTAGAAGTGACAGGGTTATAAAATTGACTTGCAGATATCTGACTTAAACCACCTCCATCCGCTATCATTAGTATAATATTTAAAGGGCGTTCTTCAGTTACAGTCGTTGTATTGTCTTTGTTGTTGACAGATGTAGAAGGGCTACATGAAATAAACGCACTTATAATGGCTATAGAGCTTATTACAAAAATAGGACGCATGCTTTTTTTGAGTTTTTAAATTGTAAAAATTTTTTCTTTAATCCCTGCCCATCGTAAGGATTGTATAAATTTACCTTCTTTTTTAGAAACTAGATGTGGTTTTCCAGAGCGTTTTGCGTTAAAATACCCTCTCATACAATTTATAAAGAATTTAGGACTTCTTTTTAGTAGGGATAGTTTTAAAGAAGCTATCAGACTTAATAAAAAACCATATCGCAGACTGTAAAAAGCCTCTCCTTGCTTAAATTTAGAAGCTGTAGTGTAAGTATCTCCTGTTGGTTTAAGGTGTTTGACGTGAAGCTGCTCTACTGTAACTACTTCCCATTTGTGATATTGAGCAAGCAGCTCATCTGCAGTATCCCATCCCATAGCAGATTTAAGACCTCCTATTTGTTCAAGGCAATCTTTACGATATGCTTTTAAGGCGCCTCGTATGTGGTCTTTGTTGGTAAGGCTCTCAAGAACCCACTCATTGTTTTTTTCTATATGACAAAACCCTCCTGCAATTCCTGCTTTAGGGTTTTGCTTAAAAACAGCTGCTATTTCTTCAAGATAGTTAAGAGGGAAAATTAAATCTGCATCAAACTTGCAGATAATGTCATAATCATCATCTAAGGCTTGTTTCCCAGCTTTAAAGGCTTCTACTACTTTACTTCCAGGTAAGTGGGTGGCAGTAGCGTTTGTTTTTATAGTTTGTAGTGTTGTGTCTGCTTTCGCGAAAGCAGAAATAATCCCTTCAGAACCATCAGTACTATTGTCATTTACGACCATAATTTTCTTTGGCTTGAGAGTCTGATTAAGGAGAGAGGTGAGTGTACGTTTTATAAACTTCTCTTCATTGTAGCACGGTATAATGATATAAATATTCATTAGTTCTTGCGCTCTGCATAAATGAGATAATATCTAGGGGTAAAAAGACGTAATATGGGTCTAAATCCTATTTTTTTGACAGGATGAGTGAATTTTTCTCTACGTTTTATCTCCCAACCTGCTTTTTCAAATATCCAGTCAAATTGCCAATCTTCAAACTCATGATAGTGCCTGTCCCAAGGGTCTGTTTTACTTCTATAAGCAGAAGAAAACCATAGCTTAAGCGGTATGCTTGCTACAATTTTGTTTCCATGTATCTGATTTACGACATTAAAAGGGGAGAGGAGGTGCTCAAAAATTTCAAAAGCAGTGACTACATCATAGTCATTATTTTGAACAGCCGATGTGTCTAAGTCTAAATCTTCTCCTTTTGTATTTTCTACCGTATATCCCTCACGCTCCATATAATCTACAAAAGGGTTTCGGACGCCTAAATCTAAAATAGTCGAAGTCTTATCTGTAATAACTTCTTTTAGAAAAGCGATTGTATGCTTGTAACGTTTATTTGGAAAAGTGTTCTTGTACAACTGTTAGAATATTTTACTCATTAAATATACAAAAACAGAAATGGTATAAATTAATACCTATAGACAAAGGCATTAATATTCATCCCTGCACCTACACTAGCAAAGATTACAATATCACCTTTGTTTACTTCGTGTCCTTCTAATTGCCCACTGCGTACAAGGTCTAATATAGTAGGAACGGTTGCTACAGAGCTATTACCAAGTTTGTGTATACTCATAGGCATCACACCTTCTGGTACAGGGTAATCATAGAGCTTATAGAAACGTTCTGTGATAGCTTCATCCATTTTTTCATTTGCCTGATGAATAAAGATTTTTTTTACATCTTGTATTGAAATTCCGCTCTCATCAAGGCAAGATTTCATAGCCTGTGGTACATTCGTTAATGCAAAATTATAAATTTTGCGTCCATACATTTTAATGTACTTTGTCTCTTGCTCTTGCTCTTGATTATAAGAAGTTCCATTAAAAAGAAAATAGGCCTCGTCATAGGTGTGAGAAGCTGTCTTAAAAGATAAGATACCTGTGTCACTATCATCTTTTTCAAGTATAGTGGCACCCGCTCCATCACCATAAATCATACTATCTCTATCATAATTATCTACTACTCGTGAAAGCATTTCTGAACCTACAACTAGACATCTCTCTGCCATTCCAGCCTTTATAAAGGCCTGTGCTTGTATAACGCCTTCTATCCATCCAGGACAACCAAAAAGTAGGTCGTATGCAACGCACTTAGGATTCTTAATGCGTAGTTTGTGTTTTACACGAGCAGCAAGACTAGGAACGATATCACTAAAGTTAGTACCTTTCTTGATATCTCCATAGTTATGTGCTATGATTATATAATCTAGTGTTTCTGGGTCTATTTGAGCATCTGCAATGGCTTTTTCGGCTGCAAAGAAGGCAAGGTCAGACGAGGTTAAATGCTCTTCTGCATAACGACGTTCTGATATCCCTGTAATAGCCTTGAACTTTTCTATAATCACAGGGTTTTCATGACCGATAGCAGAGCCATCTGCATTCAAAAAACGATGATTATTAAAATCGTCATTTTTCTCTACTACACTTGGTATATAACTTCCTACTCCAGTGATTTTAATAGCCATGCAAATATTACTTTAGTTAAAATGTGCTGAAACTGTGTCGATTTATTCATGAAGTTTCTAAATTGAGTACTTTTATATAGCACTCAAACACACACAAAATTATAATTTTTTAAGACTCTTCCTCCATATATTCCTCAATAGGAGCACAAGTACATATTAAATTTCTATCTCCATAAGCATCGTCTACACGACGTACTGTTGGCCAGAATTTATTATCTGCTATATAGTCCAAAGGATATGCTGCTTTGTTTCTGCTATATGGGAAATCCCAAGTATCTGCTGTAAGCATCGCTAATGTATGTGGTGCATTTTTCATCACATTATTAGGGTCTTTTGCAGCATCTTTTATTTCTTGTCTAATGCTTATCATTGCTTCACAAAAACGATCTAACTCTTCTTTGCTTTCGCTCTCAGTAGGTTCTATCATTATGGTTCCTGCAACAGGGAATGATACTGTAGGTGCGTGAAAACCGTAATCCATTAAACGCTTTGCAATATCTGTTACCTCGATACCATTTTCTTTAAATGGACGACAATCTATAATCATCTCATGAGCTGCTCTTCCTTTTTCTCCTACATAAAGACATTGGTAATGACCCTCTAGTCTTTCTTTAATATAGTTTGCATTTAGAATGGCAAACTCTGTAGATTTTTTCAATCCAGTTTCTCCTAGCATACAGATATATCCATAAGATATAAGACATGCTAATGCAGAACCCCATGGCGCTGCCGAAATTGCTGTTATAGCTTGCTCACCACCTGTTGTGATAACTGGGTTTGAAGGTAAGAAAGGGACTAACTGCTCTGCAACACAAATAGGTCCTACTCCAGGTCCTCCTCCTCCGTGAGGTATTGCAAAAGTTTTATGTAAATTAAGGTGACATACATCTGCTCCAATAGCTCCAGGGTTTGTTAAAGCTACTTGTGCATTCATATTTGCACCATCCATATATACTTGACCACCATTATCGTGAATAAGGGCTGTAATTTCTTTAATAGCACTTTCATATACTCCGTGAGTAGAAGGATAAGTAACCATTAAAGCAGCAAGATTGTCTTTGTGCTGCTCTGCTTTTGCACGAAGATCATCTACATCTATATTTCCATTTTCAAGGGCTTTTGTTACAACCACTTTCATTCCTGCCATTACTGCACTTGCAGGGTTAGTTCCGTGAGCAGAAGAAGGAATTAGGCAGATATTACGATGAGCATCTCCTCGTGATTCGTGGTAAGCTCTAATAACCATTAATCCTGCATACTCTCCTTGAGCACCAGAATTAGGTTGTAATGAAGTACCTGCAAAACCAGTAATCTCAGTAAGTTGATTTTCTAGTCTTGTAAGCATTTCTTGATATCCTTGCGCTTGATTTACAGGTGCAAAAGGATGTATATTCCCCCATCTAGGATCACTTAATGGTAGCATTTCTGAAGCTGCATTGAGTTTCATCGTGCAAGACCCTAGTGAAATCATAGAGTGGTTTAGAGATAAATCTTTGCGCTCTAATTTTTTAATATAACGCATTAACTCAGTCTCTGAGTGATAACTGCTAAAAACAGGATTAGTTAAAAATGCTGTGTCTCTAGCAATAGATGCAGGTATTGCATTACTCTCTACAATCTCATTTAATATGATAGTATCTTTTCCAGTTGCTTCTGCAAACACAGAAATGATATCATTTAGATCTTGTAGTGTAGTAGTTTCATTTATAGATATGGCTACTGTTTCTGCGTCTGGATAGTAAAAGTTTAGTTGTTTTGCTTTCGCGGAAGCGTCTACTTTCTCAGCATTTGCTTTTACTTGAATTGTATCAAAATAAGCACTATTTGTCTGATAAAGACCCAGTTTTTCTAAAGTATCTGCAAGATTTGCCGTTTTGTTATGCACTTTTGAAGCAATATCCTTAAGGCCTTCTGGGCCGTGATATACAGCATACATTCCTGCCATAACAGCAAGTAATACTTGAGCTGTACAGATGTTAGAAGTTGCTTTGTCACGTTTAATATGTTGCTCTCTAGTTTGTAATGCCATACGAAGCGCGCGCTTGCCATTAGTGTCTTTTGTAACACCTATGATACGGCCAGGGATATTACGTTTGTATGCTTCTTTTGTAGCAAAGTAAGCAGCGTGTGGTCCTCCATATCCTAACGGGATTCCAAAACGTTGCGTAGTTCCAACCACTACATCAACACCCATTTCTCCGGGAGCGCGTAATTTCACAAGACTTAATATATCTGCAGCCACAGCTACTTT
>CAZJRA010000012.1:0-12290 GCA_964548335.1 uncultured Flavobacteriaceae bacterium
CCTAACCACAGGTGCTACCATAGAAGCTTGCGCTATACAACTTAAACAAATTCCCAACATAAAATTAAGTATCGCTGTTATGGCAATAGCCTAAAAAGTATGGCGTTTGCCTAAAAAATAATTGTTTCTTTGTTCTTCGTATGAGAATAAGCAAGAGAGGTCGTCGTCCATTAAAAAAATCACTTTATGCATTAGGGGTTCTTGTTTTTATGACACTAACGCTTACTAATTGTGCAAAAAGAGGTACTCCATCTGGAGGACCACTAGACACCATCCCTCCTGCTTTTGTAAAAGCGATACCTCCTAACTTTACTACAAATTTTAGTAAAGATGAAATACGAATTTATTTTAATGAGTATATCAAGCTTACAGACACTCAAAAACAACTTATCACTTCGCCCCCTCTTAAAAATAGTATTATTACACCTCAAGGTTCGGCATCTAAAGTCATTAAGATAAAAATTACAGATACTTTAATTCCTAATACTACCTACGTATTTAATTTTGGACAAAGCATACAAGATAATAATGAGAGTAATCCCTACTCTTCATTTAAGTATGTGATGTCTACCGGTAGTTTTATAGATAGTCTTACGGTTAAGGGCACTATTGTAGATGAGTTAGCAAGCAAGCCTGACGACTTTGTTTCTGTAATGCTTTATGAGGTAGATGAAAGCTTAACAGATTCTATTGTTTTTAAAGAATCCCCTAGATATGTAACTAATACATTAGATAGTCTTACTTCTTTTGAAATAGGCAATATTAAAGAAGGAAAGTATATGCTTATCGCAATGAAAGACGAAAATGCTAATTATACGTTTCAGCCTAAAAAAGATAAGATCGCTTTCTTAAAAGAATACATTACCATTCCTACAGACAGTAGCTATACCCTAAAATTATTTAAAGAAAATCATCCTCTTAAAGTTTCAAGACCTAAGCAAGCAGGAGAAGGACATATCTCTTTTAATGTTGAAGGTGCTATAGACAGTGTAGACATTACACTTCTCACGCCAAAACCAAACAGGTTTACTTCCTTATGGACTCAAAAAGCCAACCAAGATTCGATACACTTTTGGTACAAGCCTAAAATGGAGATTGACTCACTCTTATTTGAAGCTAGAGGAATAGACTACGTAGATACGCTATTCACCCGACTTAGAAATAAAAGTATAGATTCTCTCACTTTTACAAACGCTACAGGTCGTACTCTCACTCTTAACAAGCCTTTAGAAATCTATAGCTCAACACCTATAAACACGATTAAAGAAGAGCTAGTAACTGTTTATAAAGATTCGACGAGTATTCCTTTTTCTGTTCAAAAAGACACTATGCTTTCTGCCCTTACTGTAGATTTTAAAAGAGAAGAAAGTAGTCGCTACCAAGTACAATTTTTACCGGGAGCTGTTACCGATTTTTTTGAAGCCGTAAACGATACACTCACCTATACAGTTAGCACAAAAGAAAAGTCGGACTACGGAAATATAGAGCTCAACCTAGATAATGCAACAAGGTTCCCTTACATCGTAAGACTTACTAATAATCAAGGCGAAATTTTAGAAGAAACCCACACAACACAAGAGACTCATTTTAACTTTGAATTCCTAACGCCCGGAAACTACCTCATCCAACTTATAGAAGATGCAAATGGAAACGGGATTTATGATACAGGCAATTACTTAGAGAGAAAACAGCCTGAGAAGGTTATAAACTATGGTAAAGTGATAGAGGTGAGGCCTAGTTGGTCTGTTGTAGAAACGTTTATTCTTAAAGATTAAACTAGCTTAAAATCATCTCTATCCTGTAAGAAGGGCAACTTGCTTCTTGTCGCTTTAATATGGTCTTTAGATAAAGAAACCGTTATTGTGGTTTGTTTTGCTTTCGCGAAAGCTACCGCATCCCCAACAACATTGTATACTGCAGAGTATCCAACGTATTCCAATCCGTTACCATCTAAGCCTATTCGGTTTACCCCTATGGTATAACTCATATTCTCTATAGCACGAGCCTTTAGTAATGTATCCCAAGCACTCACTCGTGATTTTGGCCAATTTGCCACATACAGCAAGACATCGTAGTTTGCCGTATTACGAGCAAATACAGGAAAGCGCAGGTCGTAGCATACTTGTAACATAAACTTCCATCCTAGATACTCTACAATTTTTTGCTCTTTTCCTGCTTGGTAGGTCTTGCCTTCTCCCGCCATATTAAATGTATGGCGCTTATCGTAATACTGAATCTCTCCTGAAGGAGTTACAAATAAAAACCGATTATAAAAACTATTGTTTTCCTGTATAATCACGCTTCCGCAAATAGCAAGCTGTTGTTCTCTAGACACCTTGAGCATCCAACGCACTGTTTCTCCTTGCATAGATTCTGCAAGCTCAGAAGCATTCATACTAAAACCTGTAGTAAACATTTCTGGCAAAACGACTAGGTCTGTAGTTCCTGAAAGAATGCGAATCTCTTTTTCAAAGTGAGCTCTGTTTGCTACCGGGTTTTCCCAATACAAATGAGATTGTATAAAGCTTACTTTTAATTGACTTTGCATATCCAAATATATCTAAAAAAGAAATAACCTAACTACAATATTTCTTGTAGCTTCGTATCTCTTAATGTGTTTAATTTTAGAAACGGTACACTTATGGCTTCTGCCCCTTTATATATTTTTGATATAGACGGTACTCTTACAGATAGTATCCCAACATACCTAAAAGTAATTACTCAAATCCTAAAAGACATAGGGCTTAAAGATATTGACACAGATTACGATAACTATATACATCATACAGATTTATATGCTCTAGAGTATAACTATGAGCGTAATTTTGGCAAAAAACCACCTTCTAACTTAAAATATGAGCTTGATGAGCTGTTAGTACAAGGATTACTTAATGAACCTCCTGTAGCCGAAATTCCCGGCGCTAGAGACACACTCATTGCCTTACAAAAAAGGGGTATTCCGTTTGCCTATGGCACAGGCGCTTTACCAAAAGCAACAGCCGTAAAGATGAATCAAACTCAAATGCCTTTTATAGAAGAGGTTCTTGCCACTTCTGTTAATAGTATCTCACGAGTAGGTTTTGTAAAAGAAGCTATAGAAAAGGCAAAATCGTATTACAAGAAAGATTCTTTTAACCGTATTATTGCTGTAGGAGATGGCGTTTGGGATTTAAAAGCTGCACAAGAATTACAACTTGACTTTATAGGAGTAGGTTTAAAAAATAAAGAGGCTATGCTAGATTTGGGCTGTAAAGTATGGGTAGAAGACCTTAAGCATTTTCCAATATAGCCATTAACTTTTTAGACCCTTGCATTTTTGCGTGGTCAAAAGCAGTATTGCCTTTACCGTCTTTATGAGAAGTGTCTGCTCCGTGTTTTAAAAGCAATTTTGCAATCTCTTCTTGACCAAAGGTAGCTGCATAAATAAGAGCTGAAGCTTGGTTAAAATTAACTGCATTTATATCTGCGCCGTGAGAAAGAAGTAACTCTGCTATATCTGGATATCCTTTAAAACACACACCCATTAATGCGGTATTACCCGAACCGTCTTGAGCGTTTAAATCTGGGTTGTGTTTTAGTATTTCTAAAGCAATATCTGCAGCCCCATAATAGGTGGCTAGCAACAAAGGGGTAGACCCTCTCTCATCTTTTATATTTACTAATTCTGGGTGAGCAGTTACAATCTTAGATGCTGTTTCTAAATCTTTAGCTCGTATAGCGTCAAACAATTCGTCGTTCATAGTATAAAGATAAACAAAAGACCTTATAAACTGCTCTCTATTTTTTAAGCATCATACAAAGTCTTGTTTTATACCCTACTTTTAGACAACTTTAGTATCTTAGAGACTACAATATCATTACGATGTCAGATTAAAAAATCAGGTAGGTTTAATTCATTATAGTGAAAGCATTATTTAAAATGGTTGGTATTATTCTTATAGTTTTGGTTAGTGTTCCCGTGCTCTACCTACTCATCTCTTTTCTTCTCACTATTATTCCTGTTGCAGAAAAAGAAAGCAAGCATCCTAAACCATATACTATCTATATAGCTACAAACGGAGTGCATGCAGATATTGTACTTCCTAAAAATCTAATAAGTAACCCTTTATTAAAAGACCTCATTAATAACCCAAAAGACACATACATTGCTTTTGGGTGGGGAGAAGAAAATTTTTACATAAACACCCCTACCTGGGGAGACCTTACGTTTTCTAATGCGTTTAAAGCCGCATTTCTCAAAAGCAAAACATTAATGCACGTAACCCGATATAAAGAGTTAAAAGCAAGCTGGGTTCCTATTTTAGTTACTAAAGAGCAACTTGACGCATTCAACACCTATATTCTACAAACCTTTGATAGGTCTTCTGGAGAAAAAACCCTCGTAGATGGAGTCACCTATACGCCCAATCAAGATAACTTTTATCGTGCACACGGCAATTATATGTATTATCGCACCTGTAATAGTTGGCTTAACAAAGGACTCAAGGAAAGCGGTATGAAAGGAAGTTTGTGGACTCCTTTTGATTTTGGAGTAACGCGTTGGTATAAATAATTAATCTACAGTAATCTTCTCCATCATTTTTAGAATATGAGGTGTAATAAGATGAGGCTTTGCCCAAGCAATCTCGTGACCTGTATCTGGAGTGGTAATAATGGTAATGTCAGAAAAAACACGTTCGCTATACTCTACATTACTATAAGGGACTAAATCATCTGCATCGCCGTGAATATGCATTACGGGAACCGATATGTTAGACCAATCTTTTTCAATACTTGCAAGCTCTTGAGCGTGGGTGGTTTTTTCATCTCCTGCAACACGGTATCCTGTAGGGACTAACCATCGTGTAAGCCAAAACTGCGTGAAATCGGATTGCCAAATGCGTTTTTCGTTTTGTGGGTCTATTGCAGGCGAAATCATAATTACTCCCTTTACATTATCATTCTCTAACGCTACTCTTGCGGCTAGTGGTCCGCCATACGATGAGCCTATAGCGATTACATTTTCTAATGCTTTTTCTTTAATTACCTGACTTACAACTTTAGCCTGTAAATCTATAGAGGTCATCTCATCACCAAAATTAGAATAACCATAGCCCGGCCTATCTACTGCGTGCATAGCTACTTTAGTGTGTAAAATACTATCTTTTAAATAACCGTTCCACGCAGAAAGAGAACTAGGTGAGCCGTGTAAAAACAAAAGATTAATAGTAGCATTTTCTTGAGGAACACTCTGTATACGAACCCTTAAGTCTAAACTATCAATAGATACGTAAGAAATAGATGTTGGAATATTTGCTTCCGCGAAAGCAGTATAAATTTCAGTATCAGAAGAGCGCCATTGCAGTACTGTACAAGAGGTCAAGCAAGAGCAAGCTAAGAAATAAAGGAATATTTTTTTCATTAGATTTCGGTTAAAATACGTGCTGCTTTTTCAAGTACCTCATCATCTTTTGCAAAACAAAAACGAAGCATTTTAAAATCCTTATTGTCTAAATTAAAAACAGATGTTGGAATACTTGCCAATCCTTTTTCTTTAGTGAGACGCTCTGCAAAAACAATATCGGATTCGTCTGTGATTTCAGAAAAACCTAACATCTGAAAATAAGTCCCCGAAGCAGGAATGGCCGTAAACCTAGAGTCTTTAATCAGATTGAGAAACAAGTCTCTCTTTTTCTGAAAAAAAGCGTTAAGAGATGTATAGTGTTTAGGCTCTTTAAGATAGTTTGCAAATGCTTTTTGAGAAGGGTGATGCACCGAAAAAACATTAAACTGATGTACTTTTCTAAATTCATCCATCAGTTCTTTGGGTGCTACAGTATACCCTATTTTCCATCCTGTATTGTGAAATGTCTTTCCAAAAGAAGCAGTTATAAAACTGCGACTTATAAGCCCTGGATAACGAGCGACGCTTTCGTGACGTTTTCCGTCAAAAACAATATGCTCATATACCTCATCACTTAGCAAAATAATATTTGTTCCTTCAAGAATACGCTCTAACTCTTTTAAATCTTCTTCTTCAAGAATAGTCCCCGTAGGATTATGAGGCGTATTAATAAAAAGCATTTTTGTTTTTGGCGTAATTGCATTTTTTACCGCTTGCCAATCTACTTTATAACTAGGAGCGTGTAATTGGATAGGTATTACTTTGCCTCCTTGTACTTCAATAGCAGGTTCATAACAATCATACGCAGGTTTTAATACAACTACCTCATCTCCTGGTTTTACAAATGCAGAAACTATCGTAAAAATTGCTTGAGTTGCTCCGGCTGTAATTGTAATATCTGTCTCTGGGTGGTAATTACTACCGTACAGGGTATTGAGTTTATCTGTTATCCTTTTGCGTAAGCTAAACACACCTGGCATTGGCGCATATTGATTATAGCCCTCTTGCATTGCTTGGGTAACTAATTGTTGCAAATGAGCATCGCTTTTAAAACCTGGAAAGCCCTGAGCAAGATTAATCGCATTATGCTCGTGAGCCATCTTACTCATTGTAGTAAATATCGTGGTTCCTACTGTAGGGAGTTTTGACGTAAAGTGCATTTAAAACGTATTAATAAACTAAATCTAGAATCTTACTTGCCTAAGTCTGCCGCTGTTTTCTCTAGCTCTGCATACCAATCTTTTCCAAACTTACGGACTAAAGCCTCTTTTGTAAATTTATATACGGGAACTTTGAGTTCTTGCCCTAGGGTACAAGCGTCATCACATATAGGCCAACGGTGATAATTAACCGCTGTAAAAGAATTATACTTTTGCACTCGTACGGGATATAAGTGACAAGAAATAGGCTTGCGCCAATCTATCTTACCTGCATTATATGCATCTTCTATACCGCAACTTGCCCATCCTTTATCGTTAAAGGTTACATAAGCACACTCTGCACCATTAACAAGAGGTGTCTCTAGCTCTCCGTCACGTACAATGCTCGTGCCTTGCGCTTCTATTGCGGTGATACCTTCAGGTCTTAGAAATGGTTTTACGTCTTCGTAAATAGATTCCATAATCTTAACCTCATCTTCTTCCAAAGGAGCTCCCGCCTCTCCTGCAATACAACATTCTCCTTTACACGCATTTAGATTGCATACAAAGTCTTTTTCTATAATGTCTTCGGAAACTATTGTTTTTTTGAGTTGAAACATACAGTAAAGATAATGCATTATTGCCTATACTACTGATTTTACAGCAACTTCAAAATAGAATATATTTTATGTGCTTAGGGTTAAAAACGTTCTAATCCTATAGAAAAATGATAGGAAAAAGAAAGTTGCTGTGGTTGGTACGATTTATTGGAGTAATTTTGTTCCTGAAAGCAGTATTATTTACTGCACCATTAAAGAATCCTTTAGATAATACTATGAAAATATTTATTTATATCATAATGGCTCTAGCACTTGTGCTTTTAGGTTATAACGTAACTAAAGTTAACTGGAGTAGCCCGTTTACAGGAGATAGTAGTATAGCCATGATAGGAATTTTAGCTTGTGCTTGCGCTATTATACTACTTCTTATATTGCTTATTTCTAAAAAGATAGAAAGACTTAACGAGCGTTAATTAGTGCTTAGTTCGATTACTTTTTGAACCATTGCATCATCTCTATTAACCATCATTTCAAAGGCATTATCGCCAAAAAGTTGCTTTGCTACTGTAGCCTTAATATATAGTTTATAAGAGTCTCTATAACTATCTGTTCTAAGGCTAATACCTCTCTCTCCGGTAAAAGATATAAAGTCTTCTATAATCTCATCTGTGATTTCTACTTCTTCATTAAAATCTTCCTGAGAAAGCGCATTATAGTATGCCCTATCTTTTTCTAAAAGTTCAAAGGCAAACGTGCGCATATACCCAGAACGCAGGACATAATTAAGGTGTTCTACCTCATAACTTGTGTTTTTAGGAACAAACACATCTGGTGTAATCCCTCCTCCTCCATAAACAACTTTTCCTAAAGGCGTTTTAAATTTAAGAGAGTCTGCCACTTCTATATTATCTGCGCTTCGTAATTCGCCATTTTCATACCTCCTTAGGTATTCTTCAAAATAGGTTTTATCTCCTAGTTCATACGGTCTTTGTATAGACCTTCCCGTAGGTGTATAATATCTCGCAATAGTAAGTCGTACTGCACTGCCGTCTCCTAGAGACATTTCTCTTTGCACAAGACCTTTCCCAAAAGACCTTCTTCCTACAATAATTCCCTTGTCATTATCTTGTATCGCTCCTGCTACAATCTCACTGGCAGAGGCACTATTTTCATTTATGATAATAAATAGCTCTCCATCTTCAAAAACTCCATCTCCTCTAGCAAAAGTCTTACTTATTTTTCCTGTTTTATTCTTGGTAAATAAGATTAACTTATCTTCTTCTAAAAACTCATCCACCACATTTTCTGCACTGTAAACATATCCTCCTGGGTTATCTCTTAAGTCTAATGCCAATTGAGTAGCACCTTGCTCTTTTAAATTGGTGAGGGCTTGAGTAAACTCTTTATCTGTAGACTCTGCAAAACGGTTTACCTTAATATATCCTAGGGAGGGGGTAAGCATATAACTTGCTTCTACACTTACGATAGGTACTGTCCCTCTCTTTACTTTGATGTCAAGTAACTCATCAACACCTTGTCTCTTTACTCTTAATTGGACAGCTGTATTTATCTGTCCAGATAGAATAATTCTTAATGAGTCATCAATAAACTCTTTTCCTAAAAGAGGGGTGTCATCTGCATATACGATTCTATCACCTGCTTTAATTCCTGCCTTTTCACTAGGGCCTCCTTTAATTGTACTGATAACAGCTACAGAGTCTTTAATTGTATGATAACTTATTCCTACCCCTACAAAATCCCCTTTCATATTGTCCTCGTTTTCTTGACGATTTTGCGAGGGAATATAGGATGAATGTGGGTCTAATTTATTTAAAATTTCATTAACAGTAATATCTACTATACTGTCTGTATTCACAGTATCTATGTACTCATAATCTAAGTAATCTATAAGTTTATTGAGTTTTTCTTTTTTTCCGTTTTCTTGTAAAAGAGAGATCTCGTTTCTATCAAAATTAAGGAGGGTTCCTAAAAAAATACCCATAACAATCCCTATGCTAAAGAGTAAGGGTATGTATTTTTTAGGGAATTTTTTTTTCATAAATCAATTTCAGGTAAATGCATTACGTCAATGCCTGCTCTCTCTAAAAACTTTACACCACTCATGTCTTTATAAGCATTTATAAAAACAACACGCTTAATACCTGCTTGATGTATTAATTTACTACAGTCTTTACAAGGGCTTAGCGTGATATATAATGTTGCTCCTTTACAAGATTGTGTTGAAGAAGCTACCTTTAAAATAGCATTTGCCTCTGCGTGTAATACATACCATTTTGTACTCCCCTCTTCATCTTCACAAACATTCTCAAACCCTGTAGGTGTACCATTATATCCATCAGATATAATCATTTTATCTTTTACAATAATAGCCCCTACTTGCTTGCGCTTACAGTAAGAAAGTTTTCCCCACTCTCGAGCCATTCTTAAATAAGCTATATCGTATTTGTTTTGTTTAGGATTCATTAGGTATTTGTATTCGTGTTTTTGGCTTTGCCATCGAATAGGCATAAAACATTATGCCCGCATTATATATCAGGTCTAAAATAGACATCTGCCACGGTACTGCCTACTAGATTATTAAATTTTTAAGACTATAAATTCTCCTGAAGTATAGGAAGAACCACTCCAATAACAATTGCCGAAGTTACCATCACCCAATCCCTCCTAGAGAATCTAAAAACTCCTTGCCCTATAAAACTAAGCAAGAGAACAGCAAAAACAATTAGAATTTGAGCAGCTTCTATACCTAATGTATATTTTATAAGTGGTATGATTTTATCGCTAGAACCTGCTGTCATCATCTTAAAATATGTCGAAAATCCAAAACCGTGAATGAGTCCAAAGAATAAAGTTGCGATAAGATAAATCCCTATACTATCCTTCTTTTTTATTTTACCCGCAGTAAAAATATTATATAGAGCAGTAATTATAATAGTAATAGGGATTAACAGCTCAATGATACTCGTATTAATTGTAACTATACCATAAGCTGCTAGCGCTAGAGAAATTGCATGGCCTATTGTAAATACAGAGACTAGATACATTAAATTTTTCCAGCTATTTAAGGCATAAGGCACTGTTAATGCAACAAGAAAAAGTAAATGGTCGTACGCATTCCAATCTAAAACATGAAAGAGACCTTCCTCAAAATAAAACCAAAAGTTTTCCATACAAAAAAATTAGTGGGTTTTTCAAAAATACAAATTAATATGAGCAAAGAATAGCTATATTTGGAGCTTGTTTTTAAAATTGAAAAAATATGTCTATTTCTGAATTATATGATAGTGGGTTTCGTAAACGTAATGAAAGTCATTTCGCAGCCATCGTACGTGTTGCTATGAGTAATGGTGTTATTAGTGATGGAGAAAAAGCTTTCTTAGACAGACTAGCTCGTAATCTTGATATAACAGAAACACAATGTAAAGACATCCTTGAAAACTATATGTCTTACCCTATTAATCCTCCTGTAACTTATGAGAAAAGGCTAGAACGTTTGTTTGACTTAGGTCGTATGGTTTATGCAGATTCGGAGTTAGGCCCAAAACAAACTGCCATTCTAGAAAGATTAGGCGTAGGATTAGGGTTTAATGCACATAATGTAAAATATGTGGTAGACAAAGCTTTATGTCTTATTAATGAGGGTACAGATTTAGAATCATTTAAAGAAGAAATAAGAACGATGAATCGTTAAGATTCATTTTCTCCTTTTTTCTTTTTCTTTTTATATCTATTAAGAAGTCTGTCTATAGTTTCAAACAATAGCTTATTATCAATAGGCTTTGTTATATAAGCATTTATACCTACTTCTTTTGCTAGTTCTCTTTCCTCATCTGTTGTATGGGCGGTTAAAGCAATTATAGGAATTTTTCTTATTTTCTTATTAGGGTGGTTTCTAATTACGTTAGCAGTATCAAAACCATCTATAACTGGCATCGTAAGATCTAACAAAATAAGGTCATAATAAGGGTATTTTTCTAGGTATCGTATCACCCATTCACCATTTTTTGCAATGTCGAGATTATAAGAACCATGCTCTGCAATAAGTTTGGTTACTAATAATTGATTAACCTCAATATCCTCTCCGTATAATATTCTTTTTTTCTTGCCTTTTACCTTAACATCAGGTAAGGCTACCAATGGCATAGGGTCATTTGCGATTTTAGTTTCTTGATCGTGAGACACTCCTAATGTAATCGTAAATTTAAAAGAAGATCCTTCTCCTACAGTACTTTGTACATCTAAATCACTATCCATTAACTTCATAAGTTGTTTTACAATACTTAAACCTAGACCAGATCCTCCAAATAAGCCTCTCTTCTCTACTTGTGTAAAACTATCAAAAATACGCTCCAAGTTTTCTGGAGCAATCCCAATTCCTGTATCTATAACTTCAAAAGATATAGGTAATCTTCTCAAGTTTCTAGACCTCGTTCCTATTATTAATTTTATAGATCCCTTATGCGTGTATCTAAGTGCATTTTCTAATAAATTTACTACGATCTGATTAATTCTTAAACGATCTCCTACAAGAAATGTGGGGATATTTTCTCCTATTATCTCTAAGGCAAATTCTAATCGCCTTTCTTGAGCACGTAGTGTATATGTCTTTCCTAAAACATTTATGAAATTCTTAAAATTAAAGCGTCTATTTTTAATATCTAATTTACCCGCTTCTATTTTAGAGATATCTAATAAGTCATCTAATATCGTTACTAGTGTGTCTGAAGAGTCTTTAATGATGTTTATGACATCTAATTGCTCCTTAGACACATCTCCCATTGTAAGTATATTAAGAAACCCTTGAATACTATTTAATGGTGTGCGTATCTCGTGACTTACATTAGCTAGAAACTTATTTTTAAAGCCTCGTTGGACTTCTAATTGATTATTGAGCTCTTGTACTACGTTAAATTGAATAATAGACTCATTGCGAACTTGCTTAATCTGATGAACATTTTTATAATGATCAGTCATGTCTTCCATAAAAACATAAAGCACCTCATCAACAGTGTTTTTCTTTGTTTTTATATCTACAAAACGTGTCTTACCAAGAATATCTATCTGAACACAGAAAAACTTATTAAAAGTTTCTTCTTCTTCAAATACCGAGCTTAGTGTAAAAAAAAATGGGTGGAACTCTGTGATATCAGAATCCTCTTTTATATAGAAAAGTACATTGTCTGACTC
>CAZJRA010000013.1:0-12001 GCA_964548335.1 uncultured Flavobacteriaceae bacterium
ATATTTTTACTTGGTATCATTCCCTACCAATAAAACAAATTATACATTTTATATGGATTAAAGTGCTTTTAATCGATATTATTAAAGTCGTTACCTCTGTCTAAAACTTTAGTTATGATCAGAGTATTCTTAAATAAAAAAAGCCCTTTTAAGGGCTTTTTTTTATTGTTCTGACGTTAACTTTATGGCTTCATGTATTTTAGTTTCTAGCTCATCCATAAGATCTGGATTATCCAAGAGTAATGCTTTTACAGCGTCTCTACCTTGCCCAAGCTTAGTATCTTGATAGGAGAACCAAGACCCTGCTTTTTTAACAATCTCATAGTTAACACCTATGTCTATAATCTCACCTACTTTAGAGATTCCTTGTCCATACATGATGTCAAACTCTGCTGTTCTAAAAGGAGGGGCTACTTTGTTTTTAACCACTTTTACTCGTGTCTTATTCCCTTGTACCTCAGCGTTACTGTTTTTAATCTGAGTAGAGCGACGTATATCTAATCTTACAGAAGCATAAAACTTAAGAGCATTCCCTCCTGTAGTAGTTTCTGGATTTCCAAACATCACTCCTATCTTCTCTCTTAACTGATTAATGAAAAACACAGTACAATTTGTCTTGCTTATAGACCCTGTAAGTTTACGCAATGCTTGAGACATTAATCGTGCGTGAAGTCCCATTTTAGAGTCACCCATCTCTCCTTCAATCTCACTTTTAGGTGTAAGAGCTGCTACCGAATCTATAACAATAATATCTATCGCTCCAGAACGAATTAAATTATCTGCAATCTCTAATGCCTGCTCACCATTATCAGGTTGTGAAATGATAAGGTTCTCTATATCAACATTTAGTTTTTCTGCATAAAAACGATCAAAGGCGTGCTCGGCATCTATAAAAGCTGCAATCCCCCCTTTTTTCTGAGCTTCAGCTATAGCGTGAAGTGTAAGTGTGGTTTTACCTGAAGATTCTGGTCCATATATTTCTATAATACGTCCTCTAGGATATCCTCCTACCCCTAAGGCTACATCAAGTCCTAAAGAACCTGTTGGAATGGCATCTACTTCTTCTATGGCAGAGTCCCCCATTTTCATAACGGTTCCTTTTCCGTACGTTTTATCTAACTTATCTAGGGTTAACTGGAGTGCCTTTAATTTGGCATCTTTTTCACTGCTCATATCTTTTGTGTTTGAATGTAAAATGGAAAAGTAAAAATAAGCTTTCTTTTAAAGTAGGACAAGATACGCTTTCGCGAAAGCGCAATACTTTTCAACATATAGGATATGAACTCAAGAGTCAATAACAAGGAGAAGATACAATGTGCATTTTTTATGGAGACTATTAAAGTGTACCTTTGTCTTTTAATACCTTTTAACCTTAAAACAAGTATAGCATGCAACTGTACAACAAGCTAAGCGCAAAAGAGAGAGCTCAATTAATAGAACAAGCAGGTCAAGAACGACTTACGCTCTCCTTTTATCAATACGCCCATATCGGGAACACTCAACTTTTTAGAGACCATCTTTTTCTTGCTTGGCATCCTATGGAAGCACTCGGTAGAATTTATGTGGCAAATGAAGGAATCAATGCTCAAATGAGTATTCCAGCAAACAGGTTCGAAGAGTTTAAACAGTTTCTAGACGAAATAAATTTTTTAGAAAATGTACGTCTTAACATCGCTAGAGAACAAGACAATAAGTCTTTTTTAAAGCTTAAAGTTAAAGTGCGCCGTAAGATTGTAGCAGATGGGTTGGATGATGCCTCTTTTGATGTTACTAATAAGGGAGTGCATGTAGATGCCGAGGCATTTAATGAGCTTATAGAGCAAGAAGACACCGTACTTGTAGATATGCGTAATCATTATGAGAGCGAAATAGGTCATTTTAAAAATGCAATAACTCCAGATGTAGACACGTTTAGAGATTCTCTAGATATTATAGAAGAAGACCTCAAAGATCACAAAGAAGATAAAAAACTTGTGATGTATTGTACAGGAGGGATACGTTGTGAAAAAGCCAGTGCTTATTTTAAACATAAAGGGTTTAAACAAGTATACCAGTTAGAAGGTGGGATTATAGAGTATGCTAGACAAGTAGAGGATAAGAAACTTGACAATAAATTTAGAGGTAAAAACTTTGTATTTGACCATCGTCGTGGTGAGCGTATCTCAAATGAGATTATTTCTAATTGTCACCAGTGTGGCAAAGCTTGTGATACACACGTAAATTGTGCTAACGAAGCTTGTCATTTACTGTTTATTCAATGTGAAGACTGTGCTGCCGCTATGGAAAACTGTTGCTCTACAGAATGCTCTGAAATTGCAGCCTTACCTTTTGAAGAACAAAAGGCGCTAAGAAGCGGCAAAGGCAACAGTAATAAAATATTTAAAAAAGGTAGGTCCGAAAAATTAAAATTTCAAAAGAAATAATTTATAGAAATACTATCTTTAACGAACTTAGATTTTTAACTTAAAGTAATAATTGAGTTTTCATTACTTAACTCAATTTTCAATATATAATGTAATATGGCGTGTGGCAATTGTGGTACTGGAGCAGATGGACAACCTAAAGGGTGTAAAAATAACGGAAACTGTGGTACAGATGGGTGTAATAAACTCACTGTATTTGACTGGCTATCTAATATGTCTTTACCCGAAGGGCAAGAACCTTTTAACTATGTAGAGGTACGCTTTAAAAACGGTCGTAAAGGATATTATAAAAATACAGAAGAGGGCTTAAGTCTAAGCATTGGAGATATTGTAGCTACCCAAGCACAATCAGGACATGATATAGGCATGGTTACACTTTCGGGAGAGCTTGTGCGCGTGCAAATGAAGCGTAAAAAAGTAAAGGAAGACTCAGAAGATACCCTTAAAGTATACCGCAAAGCTTCTCAAAAAGATATAGACGTTTGGACAACCGCTCGTGAAAAAGAAGAGCCTATGAAAGTCAAAGCGCGACAAATTGCGATTAGGCTTGAGTTACAAATGAAAATTTCTGACATAGAGTTTCAAGGAGATGGATCTAAAGCTATCTTTTATTACACAGCAGAGAGCCGGGTAGATTTTAGACAGCTCATTAAAGAGTTTGCTCAAGAGTTTAGAACTCGTGTAGAGATGAAACAAATAGGCCTTAGGCAAGAAGCATCACGATTAGGAGGAATAGGCTCTTGTGGTAGAGAACTATGTTGCTCTACTTGGCTTACAGATTTTAGATCTGTCTCTACAAGTGCTGCTAGGTACCAGCAGCTCTCTCTAAACCCGCAAAAGCTTGCTGGACAATGTGGTAAACTAAAGTGCTGCCTGAACTTTGAGTTAGATTCCTATATGGATGCGCTCAAAGAATTTCCTAAAACAGAGCAAAAACTATTTACCAAGAAAGGAACTGCGGTATGTCAAAAAATAGATATTTTTCAAGGACATTTGTGGTATGCCTATGAAGGAGAGTGGATGAACTGGCACAAGTTAACCACTACACATGCAAATGATATTATTGCAGCAAACAAGGCAAAAAAACCCGTAGAAAGTTTAGAAGAGTTTGCTTCAGAACTTGTAGAAGAGCCTAAAATAGATTTTGGAAATGTTGTAGGTCAAGATAGCTTAACACGTTTTGACAAGCCTAAACAAAGCGGTAACAAAAAGCGTAATAACCGTAACCGCAATAAGAAAAGGGCTAACCCAAATTCAAACCAAAAAACAAAAGAGCAATCTAAAGGGAAACGCCCAAACAATAGAAATAAAAATCGAAACAAACCTAAAGCAAAACCAAGTGACAATTCGTAATATAATTGCTATTGTAATAGTTGTCGCATGCTTTTTATCTTGTGATCAAAATAGCGTGTTTGACGATTTTCAGACTATTCCTAACGGATGGAATATTGACGAGCCTATGCGCTTTTCCATAGAAGATATAGACACCACTCAAAACTATAACTTGTTTATTAGTTTAAGAAACACAAACGACTACAAGTATGCAAATCTGTTCTTGATTACTACTTTAGAGTATCCCCATGGAAAACAAGATGTAGACACTTTAGAGTATGCAATGGCTGCGCCAAACGGAGAGTGGTTAGGCAAAGGCTTTAACGATGTTAAAGAGAGTAAACTATGGTATAAGGAAAATATCCGCTTTCGCGAAAGCGGGAACTACACCATTAACATTGTACATGCCGTTCGTAAAAACGGAAACGTTCAAGGAGATAAAAAACTACAAGGTATAACAGAAGTAGGTGTGCGCTTGGAATACTCAAAAAACTAAACCCATGACAAAAAAATCTGATGCCGTAAAAAAGAAGGATTCTTCTCAAGGTTTTAAAAAATATATTAAATGGTTCTGGGCACTCTTTATAGGAGGAATTGCTTCCATAATATTATTGTTTTTACTTGCCAGCTGGGGAATACTCGGAAAATTACCCACTTTTGAACAATTAGAAAATCCAGAAAACAATCTTGCTACCAAAATTATGAGTGTAGATGGGGCGCAAATAGGAACTTATTTTAATGAAAATAGAACTCCTATAAAATACGATGACTTACCTCAAAATCTTGTAAACGCTTTAATCGCTACAGAAGATGAGCGTTATCACGACCATTCTGGAATTGATTTTTGGGGAACCACAAGAGCTTTTGCATTCTTGGGTCAACGAGGAGGAGCTAGTACCATTACACAACAATTAGCAAAACTTATGTTTTCTGACCCACCAAGATCCATTGTTGAGCGCCTCAAACAAAAAATTAAGGAATATGTAATTGCGACTAGACTAGAGCGCCAGTATACTAAAGAAGAGATCATTGCCATGTATCTCAACAAACAAGACTTTTTATTTAACGCAATAGGAATTAGCTCTGCAGCACGTATCTATTTTAACAAAAATGTAGGAGACCTAGATATACAAGAGAGTGCGGTAATTGTGGCAATGCTTAAAAACCCAAGACAGTTTAATCCACACCGTAAGATATCGAGAGAAAAATCTAAAGGACGCCGTAACCAGGTGCTTAAGCAAATGGAAAAAAATGATATGATTACCACGGCAGAGAAAGATTCTTTACAAGCGCTTCCTATGGTTGTACGTTTTAGTCCAGAAGGCCACGCAGATGGGATTGCTACCTACTTTAGAGAGAACCTCAAAAAATTCATGAAAAAATGGATTAAGAAAAATCCTAAAGGAGAAGATGGAGATGGTAACATTGAGTACTATAATATTTACAGAGATGGACTTACTATAACCACCACTATAGACTCTAGAATGCAAAAAGCAGCAGAAGATGCTATGCTACAGCATATGCCTAGACTCCAAGCAGAGTTTGATAGACAAAATAAGGGAAACAAAACAGCCCCTTTTAGAGATATAGAAGAAGAAGATATAGATCGCATATTTAATAATGCTATAAAAAGTTCTGCCAGAACGCGTAAGATGAAAGCAAAAGGCAAAAGTGAGTCTGAGATAAGAGCTTCTTTTGATGTGCCTACAGAGATGAGTATTTTCTCTTGGAAAGGGACAATAGATACGATTATGACACCTAGGGATTCTATCCGTTACTATAAAAAATTCCTGCGTACAGGAATGTTATCTATGGTACCACAAACAGGAGAAGTACGTGCGTGGGTAGGAGGTATTAATATGAATCATTTTCAATACGATCACGTAAAGACAGGAAGGCGCCAAGTAGGATCTACTTTTAAGCCATTTTTATATGCAACTGCCGTAGATCAATTACGCCTCTCTCCTTGTGATACACTACCTAATACAATACATTGTATTGCCACAGGAAAACACGGTAATACAAAAGAGTGGTGTCCAGAAAACTCAAGTGCTAAATATGGAGGAATGATTACCATGAAAGATGCTCTCGCAAAATCTGTAAATACGGTGTCTGCTCGTCTTATGGACAAAGTAGGGCCAGTTCCTGTTATAGAGCTTGCTCGTAAATTAGGCGTAGAAGGTGAAATTCCCGCTGTACCATCTATTGCTTTGGGAACACCAGATTTAAGCTTATATGAGATGGTATCTGCCTATGGAGCCTTTGCTAATAATGGAGTGTATGTAGAACCACAAATCGTAAGCACTATTGCAGATAAGAATGGTACTATCTTATACCAACACGTACCTAAAACGAGAGATGTCTTAAGTGCAGAAAGTGCGTATGTTACACTACAGCTTATGGAAGGGGTTACACTTTCTGGCTCTGGTAGACGTCTAAGAAGCCCGTATGCAAGAAGTGGTAATGATTACAAAAATGTAATCACAGGATATCCTTATGGATTTACAAACCCTATTGCTGGTAAAACAGGAACCACTCAAAACCAAAGTGACGGATGGTTTATGGGTATTGTACCTAATCTAGTAACAGGTGTTTGGGTAGGAGGTGACGATCGTGCAACACACTTCCCTTCTCTTCGATATGGACAAGGAGCTACGATGGCTTTACCTATGTGGGGTCTTTATATGAAAGACGTGTATAAAAACAAAGAACTAGGTATCTCAGATGAAGAATTTGAAAAACCTAAAGGGCTCTCTATTGAGGTAGATTGTGAAAATTATAAAGGAACAGGGGTCAGTGATGAGTTGCCTCCTGAAATAGATTTTTAATATCAATAAAACTTAATAAAAAGCCTCTACTATTCAGCAGAGGTTTTTTTATGCTTTCCTGTCTGCATAGGCACAGGAAAGCTATTGTCTTTTTTCGTACTTTTAAACCTAGATTCTATTGTAGAATGGAACTTAAAGAGTAAACAATCAATAATGATAACAAAAAAAGTAACAGGCGTACAACAAGCTTTAGAGGGAGTGCAAAATGGCATGACTTTAATGCTAGGAGGTTTTGGATTAAGTGGTATTCCAGAAAATGCGATAGCAGAGCTCGTACGACTTAATGTAAATAAGTTGAGCTGTATCTCTAATAATGCAGGAGTAGATGATTTTGGACTGGGTTTATTACTTCAAAATCGTCAGATTAAAAAAATGACCTCTTCGTATGTAGGAGAGAATGCAGAGTTTGAAAGACAGATGTTAAGCGGCGAGTTAGAAGTAGAGTTAATCCCTCAAGGAACCCTTGCAGAACGCTGTAGAGCAGCACAAGCAGGCTTTCCTGCTTTTTACACTCCAGCAGGTTACGGTACTGAAGTAGCAGAAGGAAAAGAGTCTAGAGAGTTTAATGGTAAAATGCACATTTTAGAACACGCTTTTAATGCAGATTTTGCCTTTATTAAAGCTTGGAAAGGAGACACGGCAGGAAACTTAATATTTAAAGGGACTGCACGCAATTTTAACCCTACCATGTGTGGTGCCGCTACAATTACCGTTGCAGAAGTAGAAGAACTCGTTCCTGCAGGAGAATTGGATCCTAACCAGATTCATATCCCTGGGATTTTTGTGCAACGTATCTTTCAGGGAGAAACCTATGAAAAAAGAATCGAACAACGCACTGTTAGAAGTAAAGAATAAATAAAAGAGTAATAACTTAAGAAGTGTGGGTGGGACGATATTTCCGCTTTCGCGGAAACTGAAATATATGGCATTAGATAAAGCACAAATAGCACAACGTATTGCAAAAGAAGTACAAAACGGGTATTATGTAAACCTAGGAATAGGTATCCCTACTTTAGTTGCAAATTATGTACGTGAAGATATAGAAGTAGAGTTTCAAAGTGAGAATGGTGTTTTAGGTATGGGACCTTTTCCTTTTGAAGGAGAAGAAGATGCAGATATTATTAATGCTGGAAAACAAACAATTACCACGCTACCAGGAGCAAGTTTTTTTGATAGTGCAACAAGCTTTGGTATGATACGCGGTAAACACGTAGATTTAACCATTTTAGGAGCTATGGAAGTGGCAGAAAATGGAGACATTGCCAACTGGAAAATACCAGGAAAGATGGTAAAAGGTATGGGAGGTGCTATGGATCTTGTAGCAAGTGCAGATAATATTATTGTAGCAATGATGCACACCAATAGAGCAGGAGCTTCAAAACTACTTAAAAAATGTTCCTTACCTCTTACCGGTGTAGGCTGTGTAAAAAAGATTGTAACCAATCTAGCGGTTTTAGAAGTAACAGATAAAGGGTTTAAACTTTTAGAAACAGCTCCAGGAGTTTCTATTCTAGAAATTGAAAATGCTACAGAAGGCACACTTATTATAGAGGGAGAAATTCCAGAAATGCAGTTCTAACAATGACTATTTACGACTTACAAAAAAAGCCCCATCACTATACATATATAAAGGATAGGGACTATAGTCTAATAAGCGATAGGTTTTTAAGAAACGCTCTTAAAGCTTTAGATTACCTACATAAGACAAATGCACTTACCATTACTTATGAGGATGATGGCATTTTAGAAACAGTAGATATTATAGATACACTAACCGCAGACACTAAAAATAATATAAAACTTATTTTTTCTAAGGGTAAAAATTTTTACAGTCCAAAATTTAATACGATTGGGTTTTACGATACGCATGGCGTTTATTTTAGAAAAAACCACCGAAAGAAATGGTTTACAAAAAATAAAGGATATAATTCTCCTATGTCCGTTTTAGCTCACGAACTGATACATTGTTATAACGAACTTTATGAGACAGAAGATTATCATGCTCGTAAAAAAAATATAACTTCGCGAGGTAAAAAAATAGATTATGCAGGACATGACTTATCGTATCCTAATGCAGAGGAAGCCTTTGTAATACGAATGAGCAACCAAGTTGCAAGAAAGCTAGGCGAAGATATACGATCTAATTATGGACGCACCTATTATGAGGTGGAGGATGTAAGAGATACTAGAAAAAAAGGAAAACCCAAAAAAGGAAGAATTGCAAAAATCTTTGGCTTTTCACAATAAACGATTTTTTAATGCCTTATATCAAAACAAACTTTTAAAGACTTTTAATAGATAAGGGGGTATTTAGAGTTTGAAGGCTTTTTCCTAATATTAGATATAACGTTAAAAACATTTCATAAAATAGAAAACCCCGCATTTAGCGAGGTTTTCTATTATTACTAATAATGTACTTGTTATTTAACTATAATTTTTTTAGCAACTCTTCCTACACCGTCTGCATCTTCAAATTGTACAATATAAACACCTTTAGAGGCAAAACTCATATCTAACTGATAATTATAGCTATCACCACTCTTGTCTAAATTGTTAAATACTAATTGTTGTCCTGCTAAGTTAAATACGCTTATAGCTGCATTTCCCTCAAAACTAGAACGTAAATTAACATCAAATATGTTTTTATCAATCTCATAAATACCAAATTCAGACCCTTCAAAAACGTCACTCTCCACAACGCTTAGAATAGGGTTGAAGAAAGCAATATAATCGTTTGTTCTACCAAATTGAAGTTGTCCACAGGCATCTAGAACATCTCCTACTCCACTTTCATCTTCTCCTCTAACTCTCATAATATGCGATCCTTCTCTTTGCTCAGTAGTAAAAGCACTTACATCTATTGTAAAAGAAAAATTCTCATTTCCGTTAGCTACTTGTTCTGATGATACAACTTCATTTGATTCAAAAATTGCATTATCATTAAAATCAATCCATATAGCATAAATAGAATCATTAAAGCCCATTTGTAAATTCCCTGAGAAAGTATCACTAAATGTATTAAATGTAAAAATAGTTTGTCTATCATCACTATATCCCTGAGTATCTTCCCCACAAATAGTACTTAATGATTGATCTACTAGCTCTAATATAGTAACTCCATCATTAAAAGCACTACAGCTACCAATAGGAGTACAAACAGGTTCTGAATTTGTAATGCTTGAACTTATAGAGTCATTAGCGGTATTAGAATCTTGACTTAATAAAGTAGTAACTACTAATTCATATGTTTGTAAACTTACAGATAAGTCCACAGGTGTAGCAAAAGAAAAACTTTCTGTAGCTCCTGCCCCTATAGTTCCAGTAAATTGCTCTACAATAGGCTCTCCTCCATCAACTGTATATTGTAGCATAGGATCTGTGATAGGATTAGATCCAAAGTTTCTTATAGAAACTGTTACAATTTCACTATCAGTTAACACTGCAGTAGTAGGTGCATCAATACTTTGAATACCTATATCATTAGGTATTGGTTCTTGTAACGTAAAATTAGCAACTACATCTCTTCTTGAACCTCCAAAATATTCAGCAATATGCCAGAATGAATCATCTGCAGGATCATTAGTTAAATGTACATAATCTGCTAACCTTGAAACTGGATTGACCCCTGTACTCTGTGCAATAAGTTGTTCACTAACAGACATTACACCCAAGGCATCACTATCAAATCTCCCTGTGTATCGAATAGAGATTCTATCAATTTCAGAAGAAGAAGTATATGCCATTGCAATAGCTCCATCACTATTCATAACCATACTTCCAGAATAAGCATCTCTCCCGTCTGGTGCTGTGTATGTTCCTTCTTGATATACTGTCCAAGGCTCTCCATCTGCAGTCTGTCTTAACTCATACCAACGTATTGCTGCAAGCTCTGCATCACCTTCAAGAACATCAACTACAAAATTTAGCACCACTGAATTGTGTGTTCCAAATCTTCTGTATTGTACTTGATTCATTACTGTCGCTTGTAAAACATCTATATCTACTCCACCACCTTGTGGACGATTCTCAAAAGACCCTCCATCAAATACAGATACAAAAGGAGAAACCCCTTCATCATCAGACAGTTCTTGAGCAACTGATATGCTACTATTTGCTGGATTATCAAAATCTATAGTTGCTTCCCAAATTCGCAAATGATCTTCATTTACACCTGCCCAGGCATCATCTTGCATATAAACTATAGGCGCTGGTG
Organism: uncultured Flavobacteriaceae bacterium; assembly: GCA_964548335.1. GTDB lineage: Bacteria > Bacteroidota > Bacteroidia > Flavobacteriales > Flavobacteriaceae > Dokdonia. The sequence goes on from CAZJRA010000013.1 coordinate 10,797, forward strand.
TTCCAGGAGGAACCGCTTGATCTGCCGTTGTGTGAAAACCGTGAGGGCTATAAAACCCATTAATCGCTATACCTGGTAATGGAAAACCTATAAAACCAACAGATCCATTTGGCGCCCCTGCAATCATAGCTTCACGATCTACAGCAAAAACTTTATCCCCTGTTGGACCACTCATAATATTTGCTGTTACTATATAAGCATCACCCCATATAGCAAATTTTGTATAGTCAGGAAATACTCCCGTACCTAAATTCATTGTATATATATTCCAAGGATCATTTATTGGGTCTGGACCCGCACTTACTGCTACATTAAATCCATTGGGCTCTCTATCAAACTCTGTAACTACAAAACGACCTCGAGGCTGCCCTGGACCATTATCTACATTAGCATCATAAAAAACAATAGGGTCTCCAGCATTATTCCCAGGAAAAAGTGTGCCTAGAGCCATTTCAGGAGTTAAAGGATCTCCTGTTGCTTTATCAAAAATTCTAAAAGCATTATTCCAAGCTCCTAAATAATGATTAGGACCTGCTGCTCCCGTGGGGTCTGAAGGAGTAGATGTAGAAACATCTGCAGTAAAAATTAAATCCGGGGATTTTGTTAGAACTTGTTTTGCAGCTGCTTGTTTTCCCAATAAAGGATCATTTCCTTTTGGCAATCCTTTTCCTGGAACAGATTTATTTCCATGTCTTAATTTAGGATGCCCTTTTTGAGGTATATTCTCCGCAAACTTAGCCGTTCCCAGTCTTATTTGCTCTGCGATACTTTTAACCTGAGTGCTTGTTTCTAATTCTCCAAAAGAACTTGGCCCCATTGTTTTTTGTGCTATTGCATTTAATCCTAAGGATAAAACAACTGCTAACACAAACTTTGTAATATTTTTCATTCTGTATTCTTTAAAACGTTCAATTAAAAAAGCTTATAAATTTACATAAAAAGAAATTTATTTTCTGTTAAAAACCCCTCTAAAATAGAAGGCTCTTTATTTCATCCAAAATCTATAATTTACTTGACTATCTATTATTTCTCTTATTTTTTCAATTAACACCCTTTCCTGTTTCATACTTTCTCTTTTTTTATTGGTCACCATACCATCTTCTTTAGTATCGTGATCTTCAGTAATAAAAAAAGGAGTTCCTACAACATCCGGACGTCTATTTTTTCTTCTTCCATCATCTTTTTCATCATATACCACCTGATAT
>CAZJRA010000014.1:0-4274 GCA_964548335.1 uncultured Flavobacteriaceae bacterium
TATAAAAGGAGAAGAGGTTAGGCGTGCTTATTCTCTTTGCTCTACTCCTGCAAGTGGAGAGCTAAGTGTTACCGTAAAAGAAGTAGAAAGTGGTGTTTTTTCTGTACACGCAAATCAACATCTTAAGGAAGGAGACACACTAGAAGTTGCTGCTCCAGAAGGTAGATTTGTACTAGATAGCGCTTTCGCGAAAGCACAACATACATACGCCGCTTTTGCCGCAGGTTCGGGAATCACACCTATTATGAGTATGATTAAAACGGTATTAGAGCAATCTTCAGAGAGTAAATTTGTACTTGTTTATGGTAATAAAAAACCAGAAGACGCCATTTATAGAGAAGAACTTTTAGCTTTAAGAGAGCAGTATAAAAATCGTTTTTCTATTGAGTTTATTTACAGCGAGAGTCGTGAAGATGGAGCTCATTTTGGGCGCATTATGAAGTCTACCGTTAATTTTGTAGTAAAAAATAAATACGCTTCTGCAGATTTTGAGCACTACTATTTATGTGGTCCAGAAACGATGATTAAAGAAGTAAAGCAGGTCCTTCAAGAAAATAGCGTAGAAGAAAACCGCATACACTTTGAATTATTTACCGCATCAGAAGACAGTGCGCAGATTGAAGAAAACCTTGACGGAAAATCACAAATAAAAGTAATTTGTGACGACGAAGAGTATAGCTTCGCTATGGCGCAAGATGTACTCATCCTAGACGCTGCTTTGGATGAAAATATAGATGCGCCACACTCTTGCCAAGGAGGCGTTTGTAGTAGTTGTATCGCAAGAGTAACAGAAGGAACAGCCGTAATGGAAAAAAATCAAATCCTTACAGATAGCGAAGTAGCCGAAGGGCTTATCCTTACTTGCCAAGCGCACCCTACTTCTGCAACTGTTGTTGTAGATTTTGATGACGTATAGCAATTGTCTATTAACTCTTAAGGCAACTAGTGCATAAATTTTAATCTCAATGAAGTAATGAAGGTTTTTGTCCAATAGCGCCCTAAACGTTTTAAAAAAATAAGAGGATAGAGTAACATTGGACTAGTAAAATGGCTAAATTTATTATGCCTAAAATTTATTTAGGGTTAAATCAAAAGGTCCGTGTATACTTATAAAGGGACTTGCAATAGAATTAAAGAGCGAAAAAAATTCGTTATTGGAACTCAGAAAGAAAACGAATTGAATAGCATCGTGAAAAAATACTTGTACACAACAAAGAACTGAGGTAATAAACAGGTTTTTTAAAACGTCTACACAAAACGTTTAATAATATCCTTTACAGGCAATATAGCCGTAGTTTTCTCTATAGATGGACCTGCCACCCAAACTGTTTTATACGTAACCCCTTGAGCTGCTTTACGAGTGTCATTCATTCCTTTTGCAAAACGAATCATCTTCACCCATTTTTTGAGTCTTTTATTCTTGTTTAGAAAACCTTCTATCCAAGTCTGTTGCGTACCTATCTTTTGTACATAAGGCGTATTAATAACCGTACAAGGGGTTCCTGATATTTTTTGAGTAATCACAATATCGTTAGCGCCGTAATCTACACAAGCTTGCTTGTATTCTTGAGTTACAGAAGCTTCCTCACTCGCAATAAAAGGACTGCCTATACTTGCTCCTATAGCACCATACGATAAGGCCTTGTCTAAGTCTGTTTTGTCTGCAACACCTCCTGCGGTAATTACGGGAAGTTCACAGGTTTCATTAAGCTCTTTAATAAACTCTTGTGGAGATAGGTTTCCTCTATGTCCTCCCGCTTGATTATTAACTGCCACTAAGGCATCGCAGCCCAATGCTTCCACCTTTTTTGCGTACGTTAAATTAGTAACATCACAAAAAACTTTAATACCCAAAGGTTTACATTTTTCAATCACTTGGCGTGGTGAGCCTAGAGAGGTAATCACAAAATCTACCCCTAACCGGCATACTATTTCTAATTGCTCAGGAAATTTCACATTAGATTTATTTACGATTAGATTAATCCCAAATGCTCCGCTGGGCACTTTTGCAGCTTTTAGTTCTTTAATAGCAGCTTCTAGCTCCGGTATTGTTCTATAATTAAGCGCAGGTACACAAGCTGCAATACCTGCCTCCATACCTGCCTTAAGCATCGCTACATTAGACACTAAAAACATAGGTGCCATAATCACAGGATGTGTAATACTTAATAATTCTTTAAGAGATGTTTTTGCTAGCATAAAACAGTGGTATTCTCAAAGATACAAAATTAGTATGCGTGCATAACAATTCAAATAACAGGCTTCTTTACAGCTCTATTATCTTTCTCACCACTTTCTCTGGAGCAATACTTTGCATCACAGTTTCGTAGCCCTTAGGGACTTTATTACCATACACAGATGTAGGAATAAGCGGGTAAGTATCTCTATTAGAAAGGATACAATTGTCTTCTTGTCCAAAAGGCGCAAATCCTGCATGAGGGTGTGTATTTCCCCAAAGCGTTACAGTGGGAATTCCAAACATTGCTGCGAGATGTGCGTTACCACTATCCATAGAAAGCATCACGTCCAGCTGAGCAATAAAATTAATTTCGTCTGCAAATTTTAAAGCCCCAGCGACCACCGTACAGCTATTAATCGCACTAGACAGTACTTGAAGTTGCTTTTTTTCTTGCTGCCCTCCCAACAAGAACAAACGCACTCTTGGTTGTTTATCTAAACCAACAATCACTTTTCTCATAAGCTCTAATGGATATTGCTTGCCTTGATGAGCTGCAAAGGGTGCAATGCCTATCCATCTTTTGGTGTCCTGTCCTATAAAATCTATTACAGCTTCATTACTGATAGGCTTAGGTACAACAGCAGGTTTAATACTTTCAAAACCGAGCGCTGTTACTACCTCAGCATAACGTTGTATCGTTGTCTTTAAGGCTTTAAACTCTTTATTTTTAGAGCTCGTTAAAGCCTTTTTCTCTGCACGACCCTTGTCTATAACAGCACTAGGCAATTTTAAAAAAGACCTCAATATCTTTGACCGTAAGACATTATGCATGTCTGCAATATGAGTGATTTGTAATGCTTTTAATTCTCTAGAAAGTTGCCACAACCCCATAAGACCCTTATGACTCCCTTTAATATCAGCAGTCATAAAATGTACATTGGGCAGTGTCTCGATAATAGGCTTAAAAAATGCTTTAGAAAGAAACGTAATTTTTACGTTCGGATTCGCTTTCGCGAAAGCGTACACCACAGGAATCGTCATCGCCACATCGCCCATTGCCGATAACCGAATAACGAGTATGTGTTGTGGTTTTTTCATTCCCTCACTTAAATCCTCTCCCAAAGGGAGAAGACTTTCAAACTATTTTTTAATACTACGTAGTACGGGGTTAAGCTCATCATCATTATACATTTTCATTTGCTTATAGACTTTCATATACTTATCCCCTTGAGCAATATCTTCTAAAAGGGTGTCTATTGCTGTAGATAAATCTACACGTTGTTCTAATAAAATGTCTAGCTTTTTCTGACACGCATCACGATGAGATTGAGCTGCGTTCTCACGAGTAGCTTCTTCTTGCATATGATACACTTTAAGGGCTAATATAGAAAGACGGTCTACTCCCCAAGCAGGACTCTCTGTATTGATCGTTGCATCGCCTTTAGCAGCAACGTCTTTATAGGTGTCTAGAAAATAACTGTCTATATACTCTACCATATCTGTTCTGTCTTGATTAGACGCATCTATCTGGCGTTTAAGAGTAAGTGCCGCTACAGGGTTAATTTCTGGATCACGAATAATGTCTTCATAATGCCATTGCACAGTGTCTATCCAGCATTTTCTATAGAGAAGATGCCCTAAAAGATCTTCTTCTTTATCGTATTTATTAGTAAAAGGTTGATCTACCGTATTTACAATATGATAGGTATCTATTACTTCTTTAAAAATATGGTTTGCTTTTTCTGTAAACATAGGGTTACTTTTCTAAAATATGTAAATACTCTGTTGTATAAGAGGCTTATGATCTCGGTTTTGGGTCTTATCTGCTTTAAATCGTTGATATTCTATTGTAGCAAGACTGAACTTGCCATAGGTACTCATTATCTTTTTTACTGTTTCCGGAGGCATTAAACCTTCATTATTATAACTCAAAAAAACATAAGAAAAATAAGCGTTTTTAATCAACTCTTCAAAAGCATTTTTCAATTTTAGCTTACTACTATAGCTACTTTTATTATAGCGTCTTAAGCCTGTTTTTCCTCGGGGCACAAAGGTATCATATTTTGCAATAGTATTTAACAAATGATAATTGGCT
>CAZJRA010000014.1:4374-11964 GCA_964548335.1 uncultured Flavobacteriaceae bacterium
TTTTTGAGATAGATCGTCTCCACAAACATCCATCACTGTTGTGCTTATAAAAGAAGAAAGTCTATGTTTGGAGCCTATGTAATTAATCGTATTGCACAGATTATATATATTCTAAATCCAAGGGCATCATAGGAAGTAATGGACAAAGGGGAGCAATACAATAATCCATAACAATGCTTCTGGAATCCATTTACTAGAAGCATTTTCAAAAAAGATAGAAGCCATAATAGACAACGGAATTGCAAAAAAGTACCATTCCTGACCGTTTTTATCGGAGGCTACAAATACTATCATTAAGGTTGCTATCGCAAAAAAGAATATCAGTATATAAATGGTACGAAGCGCTATACTCGTAGTAGCAGACCCTTTTATAAAAGCACCTATGGTCCACAAGAAAAAGGCACTAACAAAAGTAACAGGAAGTAATACCTTAATCTCGCTATACTTTGTGAAATCTAAAGAGACTTCTTGTATTCCTCCTAAAATATAATCAATATCTTCATCTATATAAAGCACATAGCAGGTGGTAAGTATAATAACTGCAACAAAAGCAAGGCCTGGAATAAGCCAATATCTCCAATTATTTCTTCCATAAGAAATTAAAGCAACTATTAATACCAAAACCGTTATATGACTCCAAAAATACACGAGAGTTGAAACTCCAATCCATAAACTTGCATCAAAAATCTTACGCTCCATATGCTTTCCTGACCGCAAGCTAAATATCATTCGTAGGGCTAGCATAATAAAAACGCCACTCACTACTATTTTTGGGTTTGTTAATGCCTCTGGAAAGAGTAATGTAAATCCTGAAAAGAGCAATATTTTATAGGAAGTTCGGCCCGTAAGCTTATTTCTTTGAGAGATAAAATTAAGGCCCAACATCGTAAATATATAGAGTGCCCATACTCCTATTACCTTAAAAAGATATACCCCACTAAACCCTCCATTATAGGAATTAATGGTAACCAAAATAAAGCCTATAGTCATATACACTAAGATAACAATCGTGTTTTCTGGTCTAGACTTATTAAAAAAGCTTGTGAGCATAGGTGGTTTTTTCTATTTTTGTGCTATTGAAAAGCCGTATCTTAACAAAAGCTAAGATACCATACAATATAAAAAATAAAGCAATTATGAGCTTAAAAGGATTATTTCAAGGAATACAAGAGTTTGCAGAAGAGGTGTTATTTGCTCCCTTTAATGCCCTAGCAGAAACAGAGTTATCTAGCTGGTGGTCTGCTAATGGTATTAACTGGATTTTCATGGTGATTTGTTGTGTAGCTATCGTTTACTGGATGCTACAACTTAAAAAATACAATGACGAAGGAGAAGAAGATCGTGAAGCAAAAGCACACGGTTTCTTAGGAAAAGACAGCGATTTAGATCACAATCTATAGGTCAAAACCTATATCTGTACGATAATACATCCTATCAAAATTTAGTTTTTCTATATTTTGGTAGGATTTTTTTATGGCCTGTCTAAAATCATTGTCAAAAGAAGTAATGGCAATCACACGTCCTCCATTAGTTACAACACTGCCTTCTTTTATTGCGGTTCCTGCATGAAGTACTAATGAGTCTTCTATAGACTCTATCCCTTTAATTTCTTTTCCTTTTTCATACGCTTCTGGATAGCCTCCAGAAACAAGCATAATTGTTGTAGCGGCACGTTCATCTATCTCAAGTGTTTCTTGATCTAAAGTTCCTGTGTGAACAGCATTAAACAATTGTACGATGTCACTCTTAATTCTAGGCAATACAACCTCTGTCTCTGGATCTCCCATACGTACGTTATACTCTATCACCTTAGGATCATCTCCTACTTTAATTAACCCTATAAACACAAAGCCTTTGTACTCTATATTTTCTTTTGCGAGCCCATTAACCGTAGGCTTTACAATACGGTCTTCTATCTTTTGCATAAAAGCCTTATCTGCAAAAGGTACAGGGCTTATCGCACCCATTCCTCCTGTGTTAAGACCTTTATCTCCTTCTCCTATACGTTTGTAATCTTTAGCCGTAGGCAATATTTTATAATTTTTCCCATCCGTAAGCACAAACACACTTAGTTCTATCCCGTCCAAAAATTCTTCTATCACCACGGTCGTACTTGCATCTCCAAATTTACCAGATAACATTTCTGCAAGTTCTCTCTTAGCCTCTTCTAGATTCTCTAAAATTAACACTCCTTTACCTGCAGCAAGTCCATTTGCTTTAAGAACATAAGGTGGCTTTAAGGTTTCTAAAAAGGCTTGTCCTTTTGCTAATGTTTCTTGTGTAAAACTCTCATAAGCAGCTGTAGGAATCTTATGTGCCATCATAAACTCCTTAGCACGCTCTTTACTTCCTTCAAGAGTAGCACCAGCCTGTGATGGGCCTATTACTGCTATATGATTAAGCTGAGTATCTGCTTTAAAAAAATCGTAAATACCACGTACTAAAGGGTCTTCTGGACCCACTACAACCATTTCTATATTCTCCTTAATAACAAGTGCTTTAATTGCTTCAAAGTCTGTTACAGAAATAGAAACATTAGTTGCTATTTGAGCCGTACCAGCATTCCCTGGAGCTACAAATAAAGTATCGCAAAGTGTACTTTGTTCTATTTTATATGCAAAAGTATGTTCTCTTCCTCCAGAGCCAAGTATTAAGATATTCATGAGATTCTTTTTTAAAAGTCAAAGTACAAAAGTAGTTTGTCTTATTCTTTACAACAAGATATTCTCCTTTTAAAAGCAGTTTTTTATAAAGAATCTCTAGCTAAATGATAAACCCGCATTATGCATTATAAAATCTATTATACTTTGAATACACTTCAAACAAAATATATCGCTACGCTACATTTTTGAGTGTAACCATAACGGTGCTATGCTGAAACTCATAAAATGCCATATTTTATTGCGTATTCATACCTCATTACGAAGTTCTAATGTAGAATACGGGTTAAAGGATTAAAATAGTTTGTATTTTGGTTCAAGAATAATAAGAGCAGATGAATTTATTTAATTGGACATTAAAGATACGTGGGTACAATATTGCTTTCGCGAAAGCGAAACTCTCACAAATACATGCAATCTCATCTAAGGAGTATTCTGACTATGTATCTACACAAAAAGAACGTATTCTAGACTATCATAAAACACATACCCCATTTTATAATAAATTACTAGAAAACACCTCGACGACTAAGTGGGAAGACCTTCCTATACTCACAAAAGCAGACTTACAACAAAAATTAGAAAATAGGCTATCTAAAGAGTACTCAAAAAACCAAGTGTACATAAACAAAACCTCTGGTTCTTCTGGACATCCTTTTATTTTTGCAAAAGATAAGGAGGCACATGCACTTACTTGGGCGGTCATTCAAGACCGTTTTGGATGGTATGACCTTGATTTTAATCGTTCGTTACAAGCTCGTTTTTACGGCATTCCATTAGAGGGCTTTGGATATCGTAAAGAACGGCTTAAAGATGTTTTGAGTCACAGATACCGCTTTCCTATCTTTAATCTAAATGATAAGGCTTTAAAAGAAGTTTTAGAAAGCTTTACAAAAAAACCATTTGAGTATATTAATGGGTATACAAGTAGCATTGTATTACTTGCCAAATATTTAAAAAAACAAGGGGTTTTCTTAAAGGATGCTTGCCCTACTCTTAAGGCCTGTGTAGTCACTAGCGAAATGCTTTTTGACGATGACAAACTCTTGTTAGAAAAACAGTTTAAAGTACCTATTATTAACGAATATGGGGCTTCTGAACTTGACCTCATCGCTTTTCAAAATATAGAAGGAGATTTTCAAGTAAATAGTGAAACCCTTTTTGTAGAGATTGTGGATGAAAATAACCACCCTGTTCCCAACGGAACAGAAGGACGCATTATTGTTACCTCTCTTTACAACAAAGCACATCCTTTTATACGCTACGATATAGGTGATATAGGAGTGCTTTCAGAAAAAAGTACTCTTAAAAAACCTATTTTAAAGCAGCTTATAGGAAGAACAAATGATATTGCTAGACTCCCTAGCGGAAAAGTAATTCCTGGACTTACTTTTTATTATGTTACAAAGAGTGTAATAAATAACGGGGGAGACATTAAAGAATTTGTCGTGCGGCAGACAAAACCTGATACGTTTGAAATAGATTATGTGGGGGAGCTTGTTTTTTCGCAAAAGCACATCGAAAAAATTAAAGAGGCTTTGGATAAATACGTAGAGCCTGGACTCCATATAATAGTTAATAAATTTGACAAGATAGAACGTCAAAAAAGCGGAAAGCTCAAACAATTTACTAGCTTGACCACCTAAAGATTCTCTATCACACAGATGCTTTAATAAAGCGCCTAAGTAAGCTACATGAAACCTACTATTACCCTTATTACTAACTATTATCCGCCAGAAACAGGTGCGGCAGCAAACCGCATAGCTTTATTTGCAGAGAGTTTTGTAAAGGCTGGTTTTGAAACACAAGTGCTGTGCCCACTCCCTAATTATCCTACAGGGAAAATTTTTGAGGAGTATACCAATAAAGCAGGTAATACCGAAAATATAAATGGCGTTCAAGTAACTCGTTTATGGGTCTATGCTACAAATTCTCAAAAAACATGGAAACGTTTTTTTGGGATGATTTCCTTTTCGTTTTCTTTAGTAAAATATGGGATTTTTAACAAGTTGCCTCCTTTACTCTTTGTGCAATACTCGCCTATTTTAGTTGGCTTCTTTAGTACAGTTTTCTTTAAAAATAAAAACCGAAAGTTAGCGCTAAACGTATCTGATTTATGGCCACTAGCAGGAAAAGAATTAGGAAGAATAAAAGAAGGTGTTGTATATAACTTACTTAAAAAAGTAGAAAAATACTGTTATAAAAAAGCAGACATCGTCCTCGGGCAGTCTGAAGAGATTTTAACTCACGTCAAGGATATTTATCCAAAAAAAGAAGTCTTTTTATATCGTAACCTACCTGACTTTACACCTCCTACCCCTATTCAAAACGAGAATGCCTCTACCTCTAAAAGAATGGTATATGCTGGACTCTTAGGAGTCGCTCAAGGGATTGTACAGTTATGCAAAAACATAGAATTACCTGAAGAGTGGTCTTTAACTATTTATGGTGCAGGGGCACAACAAAAAGAACTAGAAGAGTATTTAAAAAACACCTCTAAGCGTATTGTATATAAAGGGTCGCTTTCGCGAAAGCAATTACACCAAGAACTCCCTTCTTATGACCTTACGATCATCCCACTAATTAAACGAATTTACGGTTCTGTACCTTCCAAAATTTTTGAATATAGTCGATTAGGCTTGCCTATGTTGTATTGTGGCGGTGGAGAAGGAGAGCGTCTTGTATCTTCTCACGGGTTAGGATGGGTTTCTCCTTCTGGAGACTTTACGGCTCTTAACAGTATGCTTAGGGCTATAGCAAACGAACAAATATGGCTTTCAAAAAAGGAAATACAAGAGAGAAGTCTTGTTGCTTTTAATGCAGAAAAGCAATTTAAAGACCTTGTAAAGGTATTAGATTAATATGCTTTATCATCTCCTCTAATTGCTTTTACAATTGTAATTATGATAATTTTAATATCTAAAAGCAATGACCAATTTTCTACATAAAAGATATCAAACTTTACCCTATTTATAATATCATTGTCTGTTTCTACCTCTCCTCTACATCCACTTACTTGAGCGAGTCCCGTAATACCAGGCTTTATAAAGTGACGAACCATAAACTTATCTATACGCTCTGCATACATATGGGTATGACTTACCATATGAGGACGAGGTCCCACTACAGACATATCCCCTTTTAAAACATTTATAAATTGAGGAAGCTCATCCATACTTGTTTTTCTAATAAACCTACCTATAGTTGTGATACGTTCATCGTTACGAGACACTTGATTAAGATTTGCTCTTTTATTAGGCCTCATAGACCTAAACTTATAGCAATAAAACTCTCTATAATCTAAACCATTCCTTTTTTGCTTAAAGAAAACGGGGCCTTTAGAATCTAATTTTATTAAAATAGCCATAAGAGGCGTTAACCAAGAAAGTATGCCTACAAGGGCAATAATAGCTACAATAATATCAAAAGCTCTTTTAATAAATTGATTGATTGCCGTATCAATAGGGATGGTACGAAGAGACAAAACAGGTGTTATACCTAGATATTGATATTCTAATTTCTTGGTGAATATCTCCTTATTGTCTGGGATAAACTTTAAAATCTTTAAGTTGTTATCTGTAAAGTCTGAAATCTCTCTTATTTGATCGTTTGTAAACTCTGCAATAGAACAATAAATCTCATCTATATTGTTCTCTATAATATAAGCAAAGCTCTTCTCTAGAGATTGATTAGGGTCCTTAATATCAAACTTTTCTCTTACTTGATATCCATAGGCTTTATCTGTATTAAAAAACTGTTCAAGCTGTAATGTTTTAGCATTTACTCCAAGAATAACAACTCGCCTATAGTTACCTCCTAGTCTGGTTCTATATTTTTTAAGTAAATAAAACACCCCTAGTTTAAAAAGGACAATTCCGAAAAATACAAAACTAACATAAGTCATTGCTTCTCTTGGTGCTACAGCCAATTCTGAAGAAAAACCAAAAAATGCAAAAACGGCTAGAATAAACAATAATAACTGTATGAACACTAGGTAAAAAATACGTGTTAGTCGTGTGTACCTATACACCTCATAAAATCCTGATTTAAGTGCACTAAAAACCCACGTGATACCCATAAAGAGTACAAAGGCTATAATATTATTCCCTAAATCAAGCAAAAAATAAGCAAGTATAGCAATCAACAATAAATCTATCGCATATAAAAAAGGCCTTATATACCCAGAATATCTACCTGTTCTAGCCATATTTACTTAATATTATGTTTTGTAAAGTCCTTATGCTCGCTTTTGTTAAGCTCATCTAAAGGAAGAGATTTGAAAAAGTCATATGTCTTTTTCATCCCTTCTTGGCGACTTACGGTTGGTTGCCACTTTAATAGTTTGTATGCCAAACTAATATCTGGTTGCCTTCGCATAGGGTCATCTACCGGTAGATCTTTATAAATCACTTTTTGATTCGTTCCTGTAAGTTTTATTATTTCTTCGGCAAAATCTCGTATCGTAATTTCATCTGGATTTCCAATATTTACAGGAAGCGCATAATCACTTAAAAGAAGTCTATAGATTCCTTCCACCTGATCGTCTACATAACAAAAAGATCTTGTTTGTGAACCATCTCCAAAGATTGTTAAATCTTCTCCTCGCAATGCTTGTCCAATAAATGCAGGAATTACTCTCCCGTCATTTAATCGCATTCTAGGCCCGTACGTATTAAAAATACGCACAATACGAGTTTCTAAGCCATGAAAACGATGATATGCCATCGTTATAGACTCTTGAAAACGTTTTGCCTCATCATATACTCCTCTAGGCCCAATAGTACTTACATTACCATAATACGATTCGTCTTGAGGGTGAACTAAAGGATCTCCATAAATTTCAGAGGTAGAGGCTATAAGTATTCTTGCGTTTTTTGCTTTAGCAACTCCTAATAAGTTGTGTGTTCCTAAAGACCCTACCTTAAGTGTC
>CAZJRA010000015.1:0-11771 GCA_964548335.1 uncultured Flavobacteriaceae bacterium
ATTCTTTGTTTTGCACTCTCAACAGCTTCAATTTATGAAACGAATTGTGATTTTTGCCTCTGGTAACGGAACCAATGCCCAGCGTATTATTAATCATTTTAAGGGTAGGACGGATGCCGAGGTTGTGCAAGTGCTCAGTAACAACAAGAGTGCCAAAGTTCTCGAACGTGCCAATACCAGTGGCATAAGCGCATTTAGTTTTAACAAAACTGCTTTTTACAAAACAGACCAAGTACTAGACCTACTTAAAGCTACAAAACCAGATTTAATTGTGTTGGCCGGATTTTTATGGTTGTTTCCAGAAAAAATAATTAATTTTTTTCCTAATCAAGTTATTAATATCCATCCTGCGCTGCTTCCTAACTTTGGAGGAAAAGGAATGTATGGCAAACATGTACATGAAGCAGTTCACGCTTTCGCGAAAGCAAACCCAGAAGAAAAAACATATACAGGAATTACCATTCATAAGGTAACGCCGGAGTATGATAAAGGAGAATTTTTATTTCAAGCAAAGGTAAAAGTTACCGCAACCGATACTCCAGAGAGTATTGCTAGCAAGGTACACGAGCTAGAATATGAGCATTTTCCAAGTGTAATCGAAAAACTATTAATAGGATGAAGAAAATAGCCTTTATATAAAGAGGGTAACATTTCCGCTCCTGACTATGGACAGGAAAATCTTATGGTATAATAGTAAATATGTCAAAAAAGAAAGAAAAATTTTATGTAGTCTGGGAAGGAAAAAAACCAGGAATCTACCTCACTTGGGCAGATTGCAAGGCTATGATAAGCGGATATACTGGGGCAAAATACAAGAGTTTTGAAACCTTTTCCAAAGCAAAGCAGGCTTTTGATTCCGACTATAAAAATTATGTAGGAATCGGAAAAGATTCCCGCCTTCACGGGAAGAAAAAAGAACTCACCCCGCAAGAAAAAGAAAAATACGGTTTTCCAAACCTCTACTCTATTGCTGTAGACGCCGCAAGTTCTGGAAACCCTGGTGTTATGGAATACCGAGGCGTAGATACCCAAACCGAAAAACAACTCTTTCATCAAGGTCCTTTTAAACAAGGAACTAACAACATAGGGGAGTTTCTTGCCCTTGTACACGGACTCGCATATCTCAAAAAAAACAATAGTGACCGGATTATATATTCAGACTCTCGTACCGCTATCAGTTGGGTGAAAAAGAAAAAATGCAATACAAAGCTTAATCCTAACGCAAAGAATAAAGAAGTCATGGATCTTGTCCTAAGGGCTGAGCACTGGCTTAAAACAAACACTTATATAACCACTATCGTAAAGTGGGAGACAAAAGCTTGGGGAGAAATTCCTGCAGACTTTGGCAGGAAATAAACTCTAGACTGTAAAGTATCCCCGTAAATCACTACTTAAATAGTATGAAACTATTTAGTTATTTATTACTACTCCCCTTAAGTATTTTTAGTGGCACTTTAGATTTTGACGAGTGGAAACTTGAAAAAAGCTCAGATAATATTAATATCTATACACGCAGTGTAGAGGGGCATTCTCTAAAAGAGTTTAAAGCAACCACTGTTTTTAAAAACGTTACTATGGAAGAAGTCTTAAAAGAAATATATGAAGCTCCTTCTTATTATAAGAACCCTGAGTTTGGTGTCAGTTATTTTGTAGAAGAATTAAGCTTTCAAAGAGAACGTTTCTACTATTATTCGGAATCGCTCCCTTGGCCTGTTAAAAATCGTGATGCTGTTACTAAACTCTGTGCAGTACAGGAAACTCAAGATAAAATCGTACTCGCTATAAAAGCGACCCCTAATAGTCTGCCAAAAAAATCAAGCACCATACGCATACAAGAATTAGACGGGTCTTGGGTGTTAGAGAAGCATCCTTCCGGTATAAAAACTACCCAACAAGTCTACATGGACCCAGGAGGAATAGTTCCCTCTTTTATTACAAACTCTCTCATCGTAAGAGGTCCTTTAAAAACCTTTTCTGCTTTAAGAAAGACACTCCAACAATAACCGCAAAGCACTATATTTGCAAAAACATTTATTTAAATGAGTAAGCTTGTAATCGTAGGCACCTGCGCTTTTGACCAAATCGAAACTCCTTTTGGGAAAACAGACAAAATTCTAGGAGGAGCAGGGACTTATATAGGTCTTAGTGCTTCTCAATTTGATATAGACCCTGCTATTGTTTCTATTATAGGGGAAGATTTTCCTCAAGAATATCTTGACAAACTTACAAGCCGCAATATTAATATTGAAGGAATAGAAGTTGTAAAAGGAGGAAAAACCTTTTTTTGGAGTGGTAAGTATCATAACGATATGAATACTCGTGATACCCTAGTTACAGAACTTAATACCCTAGAGCATTTTAATCCTATTGTTCCTACATCATACAGAGATGCAGAAATTGTAATGCTAGGAAATTTACAACCTACCGTACAGTTAAGCGTGATAGAACAAATGACTAGTCCAAAACTAGTGATTCTAGACACGATGAATTTTTGGATGGATATTGCCTTAGAAGACCTAAAAAAGACACTTAAAAAGGTAGATGTTATTACGATTAACGATGAGGAGGCTAGACAATTAAGTGGTGAATATTCGCTGGTTACAGCCGCAAAAAAAATACAGGAAATGGGACCACAATATGTGGTAATTAAAAAAGGAGAACACGGGGCTTTATTATTTCATAATGAAGATATGTTTTATGCGCCTGCACTCCCACTAGCCGAAGTTTTTGACCCAACAGGAGCTGGAGACACCTTTGCTGGAGGGTTTGCTGGATTTCTAGCAAAATCTGGTAACATCTCATTTGAGAATATGAAAAATGCACTTATCTATGGGTCTTGCCTTGCTTCTTTTACAGTAGAGAAGTTTGGGACAGAACGCATAGAAAGTGTGACTAAAGAAGAAGTAAAAAAACGTTTGCAACAGTTTAAACAACTAACGCAATTTGATATAAAACATAAATAATATAACGCGCTCCTAGTTTGGAGCGCTTTTATTTTACCTATGAGCGACGCTATAAAACACGAATGTGGGATTGCTTTAATCCGACTTAAAAAGCCCTTAGAATACTATAAGGAGAAATACGGTACTGCCTTTTATGGCGTAAATAAGATGTACCTAATGATGGAAAAGCAACACAACCGTGGTCAAGATGGCGCTGGTATTGCAAGCATCAAACTAGACATGGCCCCTGGAGAGCGTTATATCTCAAGGCAACGCTCTATAGAGCAACAACCTATACAGGATATTTTTGCCAAAATTAATAATCGCATCAATGATGTCATGGAAGAAAATCCGGACAAAAAAGATGACGTTGCTTGGCAAAAAAAGAATGTTCCTTACATAGGGGAACTATTTTTAGGGCACGTACGTTACGGTACTTTTGGTAAAAACAGTGTAGAGAGTGTACACCCTTTTTTAAGGCAAAACAACTGGATGCACAGAAACCTTATTGTTGCAGGTAACTTTAATATGACCAATGTGAGTACGCTTTTTAAAAAGCTAATATCACTAGGGCAACATCCTAAAGAAAATGCAGATACCATTACCGTTATGGAAAAAATTGGGCATTTTCTAGATGATGAAGTCGCTAAACTTTATAAAGTACTTAAAAAAGAAGGCTTTAATAAACAGCAAGCCTCTCCTCAAATTGCAGAACGTCTTAATATTCAGAAAATTTTAAAAAGAGCTGCAAAGGATTGGGATGGTGGATATGCAATGGCAGGATTATTAGGTCACGGAGATGCTTTTGTATTAAGAGACCCTGCAGGCATTAGACCTGCATATTATTATGAAGATGAAGAAGTAGCTGTTGTTGCCAGTGAGCGCCCTGTTATTCAAACCGCATTTAATGTAGATTTTGATAAAGTACAAGAGTTAGAACCTGGATGCGCACTTATTGTTAAGAAAAACGGAACCTTAAGTATAAAAAAAGTTTTAGAACCGCTTACGCGAAAAGCCTGTTCGTTTGAACGCATTTATTTTTCTAGAGGAAGTGATGCAGAAATATATGAAGAACGTAAGCAGCTAGGGCGACTATTAATGCCAGAAGTACTAAAAAGCATTAATCACGATACTAAGAATACCGTATTTAGTTTTATCCCTAATACAGCAGAGACTTCATTTTACGGTCTAGTAGAAGCGGCTCAAGATGAGCTTAACAGACAAAAGAAAGAAGAAATTCTAGCCTCTAAAGAAGCTTTAGACGAAGCGGCTCTGGAGAAGATACTTTCGCGAAAGCTACGCACAGAAAAAATTGCGATTAAAGACGCTAAGCTCAGAACTTTTATTACAGAAGATAGTAGCCGTGATGACCTAGTTGCACACGTATACGATGTGACCTATGGTGTTATAAAGCCTCAAGACACTTTAGTTATTATAGACGATAGTATCGTTAGAGGAACGACTCTTAAAAAGAGTATTATTAAAATGATGGCTCGTTTAGGGTCTAAAAAAATAATAGTAGTATCATCTGCGCCACAAATACGCTATCCTGACTGTTATGGGATTGATATGGCTAAGCTAGAAGACTTTATCGCCTTTAGAGCTGCCATTGCGCTTTTAGAAGATCGAGGTCTTGAGAACAAAGTGCAGGAAGTGTACGAAAAATGCAAGAAACAAGTAGACCTTAAAGACAAAGATGTAATCAATTTTGTAAAAGAAATATATGACCCTTTTACAGACGAAGAAATCTCTGCAAAAATAGCAGAGCTCCTTAGCGATGAAACTGTAAAACCAGAGGTAGAAATTATTTATCAAACGGTAGATAACCTTCACAAAGCCTGCCCTAAAAACTTAGGAGATTGGTACTTTACAGGAGAGTATCCTACAGTTGGAGGAAATCGTGTCGTTAACAGAGCTTTTATTAATTACGTAGAAGGAAACAGCGAAAGAGCCTATTAATAGTTGCCGTTTAAAAATATTGAGCTGGTAAAAAACTGATTTTATAAAAAAAGGGTCGCAATTGCGACCCTTTTTTTAAATAACTATATAGCAAGTATTTATTTACCTTGCTCGTATTTTGCGCTTACTTCAGTCCAGTTAATTACACTAAAAAATGCGTTAATGTAATCTGGTCTTCTATTCTGATAGTTTAAGTAATATGCGTGTTCCCAAACGTCTAATCCTAAGATAGGTGTTCCTCCACATCCTACACCTGGC
Source organism: uncultured Flavobacteriaceae bacterium (assembly GCA_964548335.1). Taxonomy (GTDB): domain Bacteria; phylum Bacteroidota; class Bacteroidia; order Flavobacteriales; family Flavobacteriaceae; genus Dokdonia. The sequence continues at coordinate 5,160 of CAZJRA010000015.1, forward strand.
ATAAGAGAGTTATCTTGATTAGGAGTACTACATACTTCTACCTTTCCTCCTTTGTGTACACACAACCAAGCCCATCCTGAACCAAACTGTGTTGCTGCTGCTTTAGAAAAAGCATCTTTAAAAGCTTCAAAGCTTCCGTAAGCATCAGTAATAGCTGTTGCTAAAGCTCCTGAAGGCTCTCCTCCTCCGTTTGGAGAAAGTATTTCCCAGAAAAGACGGTGATTATAAAAACCACCTCCATTATTACGTACAGCCCCGTTGGACATGTCTAAATTAGTGAGAATATCTTCTATGTTTTTTCCTGCAAGCTCAGTACCCTCTACTGCAGCATTAAGCTTAGTAGTATACCCATTGTGATGTTTGCTATGGTGTATTTCCATTGTGCGAGCATCTATATGTGGTTCTAGAGCATCATATGCATAGTTTAATTTTGGTAATTCAAATGACATAACTTCTAAAAGTTTTGGATTAATAAATCAGTTCTCTACAAATTTAAGGATTAGATAATTGAATTATGAATAAGATGAGTGATAGTTTTTTATATTGCTATAAAATATTCCTATTGTTCAACATTTAGGAAGATTCTTATAAAAGCACGTGCGCAAATGGCTCTTTATTAAATAGCTTTTTTATCTTAGTCAGATGACTACTCAAACTCCTATTGCCATTTACAACGCCAGTGCTGGTTCTGGAAAAACATATAATCTTGTAAAAAACTACCTCAAAACATTAATTTTAAGTGGGTATACAAACAAGCATCGTCATTTACTCGCTATTACCTTTACAAACAAGGCTGTTGCAGAAATGAAAGAACGTGTACTAAACACGCTTCAAGAGTTTGCCTTTTACGAGGAGCAAGGCAAAAGCCTTCCTACAATGCTTATAGACATTGCATCAGACACAGGACTTAGTCACAAAACCATAACGCACAAAGCAGCTGCGCTACTCACAGAGATATTACACAACTATGCTGCTTTTGATATTGTTACTATAGACACACTTACTCATCGCATTTTAAGAACTTTTTCTAAAGATTTGAACCTTTCTGGTAATTTTGAAGTGTCTTTAGATGTAAAAGAACTTCTTGCTAGAGCCGTAGATAGGGTTATAGACAGGACAGGTGCAGATTCTAAAATTACAGAGGTCCTCGTGAACTACGCCTTACAAAAGGCAGATGATAACAAAGATTGGAACATTGCTAGAGACTTAAACAGTATTGCACCCCTCCTTAATAAAGAAAATGATGCCGAGGCAATGGCCTCTATGAAAGAAAAGAACTTAGACGATTTTACTTCTCTTTCAAAATCGCTAGCAGCAAAAGAAGCTACTTTGGTAAGCCAACTAAAAAAGCAAGCGCAAGACCTATTAAATACGTTTCAATCACTAGGGATAGAGGACTCTCATTTTAGTAGAAAGACATTTTACAATCACGTTTTTAAATTAGCCCATGACCCTTACGCTGTAAAGTATGATGCAAAAAGCAAATGGCAAAACGATATCGAGAACTATGTGTTTTATAATAAATCTACAGACGAAGTTGCAAAAAGTAGCATAGATGGTATTCGTGGAGAACTCATTGGTTTTTATAAAGAAACAAAGGCGCTGTATTATAAAGCGGAAAAGGTGGTAGCGTTTCAAAAAAGGCTCATTCCACTGTCTACATTACAACTCATTAATGAAGAGTTACAAAAGCTCAAAGAGGAAGAAAATATTTTACTTATCTCAGATTTTAATCAGATTATTCATAACTCCCTAAAAGACCAACCCGCGGCTTTTATTTATGAGCGCATGGGAGAGCGATATACAAACTACTTTATAGATGAGTTTCAAGATACTTCTGTCTTACAATGGAATAATCTTGTACCGTTAATAGAAAACGCGCTTATCTCAGAAAATAAAGACAAACCCCTTAATAGTTTATTGCTTGTGGGGGACCCAAAACAAGCTATTTATAGATGGCGCGGAGGAAAAGCAGAGCAGTTTATAAACCTAGCACAAGGGATAACTCCTTTTCCCTCGAGTGAAGTAGCTATGGTGTCTTTAGACAAAAATTACAGAAGCCATAAAGAGGTTGTAAACTTTAATAATGCTTTGTTTACTCATATTGCACAGGTTTTTGAAAACCCTGTTTATAATGACATATACATACAAGACAATAAACAGGCTTGCCACGCTACAGAAGAAGGCTTTGTCTCCTTACAATTTATAGAAGCAGAAAAAAACAAAGAAGCTGATGAAATCTATCCGCTTAAAGTATTAGAAATAATAGAGAGAGCGGTACAACAAGGGTTTGACAAAAGTGAAATTTGTATCCTAATACGAAGTAACAAACAAGGAGCACATCTCGCACAATTTTTAACAGAACAAAACATACAGGTCGTTTCATCAGACAGTCTTTTAATAAAGAACTCAGATACGGTACAATTTATATACGATATCTTATCCTTACAAGACCAACCTCATAACATTCCCGTTGCAGTAAGCGTTTTAAATTTTATAGCACGCTATGATAAGATAGAAGACATTCATATATTTCTCAATACTTGGCTAGAAAGTGAAGAAACAAGTCTTTATGAATATCTAGAATCTTTAGACCTCCATTTTTCCAGCACTACATTTGCTTCCTTACCTCTCTATGAAGGGGTAGAATACATCATACGCTGTTTTAAATTAACAGATATATCAGATGCTTTTGTGGTTGGTTTTCTAGAAGTAGTATTTAACTATACAACTTCTCAAAATAAAGGCTTAATAGGTTTTTTAACGCATTGGGAAGAAAAGAAAGACTCATTAAGCATCCACGCTCCTTTACAAAAAGAAGCCGTACAGATAATGACCATTCATAAATCTAAAGGTTTAGAATTTCCAATAGTAATTTTTCCGTACGTAGATGCAGACTTATACTCCGTTCGAGGAGAACACCACTGGTATGATGTGCCTCAGGAAGAATACAACGGTTTTTCAAAACTAATGATAAGCCACTCAGAAAAGATTAAAAATTACAGTGAACAAGGTGAACTTAGATTTACTGAACGTCACAGCGAACAGCAGTTTGATGCAATAAATGTATTATACGTAGCCTTAACCCGAGCCGTAGAGCGGTTGTATGTTTTGTCTCGCTTTCGCGAAAGCACTACCTCTGCAAATAAAAGTGTAGCTCTTAAAAACTACAGTCATCTACTTATAGACTACCTTAAAGACAACAACTTCTGGGAAGAAGGCAATCTAGAATATAATTTTGGAATAGAACAAAATGCACAGCAAAACGATCACTCTATAGAAGAAACCACTGTCATACCGTTTATATCGTCTAGCAAAGAAGCTCATAACATAAAAATAATTACTCGTAAAGGAATCTTACTAAGTGAAGAGGTAGAAGAAGCCATTTCATACGGAAATCTACTACACGAACTCCTTGCGCACATAAAAACACCACAAGACATTGAAGGAGCCTTACATAACTTTCTCTTAGACGGTAAGATTCTTAAGGAAGAGTTAGCTGAGCTAACCACGACCTTACTCAAAATAACAGAACATCCAGAACTCAAAAAATGCTTTCTTGAAGAGAATACGGTTTATAATGAAAGAGCCATCTTATCAAAAGGCGGGGCTACATTTATTCCAGACCGTGTTGTAGTTTATCCCAATGGTCAAACCACTATCATAGATTACAAAACAGGTATCCCAAAAGAAGAGCACAGTTTTCAGTTAGATAATTATGCCTCACTGTTAGGAGAAATGGCTTTTGAAGTGACTCAAAAATTTCTAGTCTATATCAATGAAGAAATAAAAGTAATTAGCGTTTAATCGCTAACTTTGTCATCAAAATATAAATTCATGTACGGAAAAATACAGCAACATTTAGAAAAAGAACTTGAGATAATTAAAGAGTCTGGTCTTTATAAAAAAGAAAGAATCATTACGACACCACAAGGTGCTGTAATTAAAGTCTCTACTGGAGAAGAGGTAATTAATTTTTGTGCAAACAACTACCTTGGACTCTCTGCAAACAAAGAGGTTATCCAAGCGGCAAAAGATGCTATGGACACTCACGGTTTTGGAATGAGTTCTGTGCGTTTTATCTGTGGTACTCAAGATATACATAAAGAGCTAGAACAAAAGATTGCTTCTTTTTATGGTACAGAAGATACTATCTTATATGCAGCAGCCTTTGATGCTAATGGAGGGGTTTTCGAACCATTGCTTGGCCCAGAAGATGCTATAATCTCTGATTCTCTCAACCACGCATCTATTATAGACGGCGTTCGTTTATGTAAAGCAGCTCGTTATCGTTACCAAAATAGCGACATGGCAGATTTAGAAACGCAACTCATAAAAGCAAACGAAGCAGGCTCTAGATTTAAAATTATCGTAACAGATGGTGTTTTCTCTATGGATGGTCTCGTTGCTCCTTTGGACAAAATATGTGACTTAGCAGATAAGTATGATGCCTTAGTAATGATAGATGAATGTCATGCTACTGGTTTTATAGGTGACACAGGTAGAGGTACGCTTGAAGCGAAAGGTGTAATGGGAAGAATAGATATCATTACTGGAACTCTAGGAAAAGCCATGGGTGGTGCTATGGGAGGATATACAACTGCAAAAAAAGAAGTAATAGAAATCCTAAGACAAAGAAGTAGACCTTATCTATTCTCTAACTCTCTCGCCCCAGCTATTGTTGGTGCTTCTATCAAAGTTTTTGATATGTTAGAAAATGACACTAGCCTAAGAGATACTCTAGAGTGGAATACCAATTACTTTAAAAAAGGAATGAAAGCGGCAGGATTTGATATTATAGATGGTGACTCTGCAATTGTTCCAGTAATGCTTTACGACGCTCAACTTTCACAAAATATGGCAGATGAACTTCTTCAAGAAGGAATCTATGTAATTGGTTTTTTCTATCCTGTTGTTCCTAAAGAAAAGGCTAGAATAAGAGTTCAATTAAGCGCTGCCCATACCCAAGAACATTTAGATAAAGCCATTGCTGCATTTACTAAAGTTGGGAAGAATTTAAACGTAATTTAATCTCAAAAAAAAAACTAGATAATTAAGTATAATAATGAATTTTACTGAAATTGTCTTTGTTAATTACTTTTAACAACTTATTTTTACCGCCTATTTAACCTTAAAAACAACAACAATATAATGAAACATCTTAACAGATTTTTAGTTGCTTCTTTTCTAATTATGATAGTAGCATCAGTAAATGCGCAAGACAAAGCAAATCCTTGGGCTTTTTCTGTAGGTGCTAATGCAGTAGATTTCTTTCCGACGGGAGCCAACGGTAGTACGTTAGAAAATGGAGATCTTTTTGAAGAATTCTACAATGCAGGAGACCATTGGAATATCATTCCTTCTTTATCTTATTTGAATGTATCACGTCACATAGGAAAAGGTTTTGTATTTGGTTTAGGAGGAACTATAAATAGAGTTGATCAGTTTGGGGGTAGAGAAACCACAAATAATTTAACATATTTTGCTGCTGATGGAGAATTTAGCTATGGTTTTAGAAATCTTATAGGTCTAAATTGGCTTGATCCATATCTAGTTTTAGGTGGAGGATATACTTGGTTAGAAAATGAAGGTACAGGAAGTAATCGTGGATGGGGAACTGCAAACGGAGGTCTTGGTATACGTTTTTGGTTGAGTGAAAAAATTAATATAAATGTTAGATCACAATACAAGCAAGACTTTGACAATGATGAAGATTCATCATTTAATATAGAAAGAGAGCATTTCCAACACATAGTTGCATTTGGGTTTGTTTTAGGACCAAAGGATTCGGACGGAGATGGAATACCTGATAATAAAGATCTATGTCCAGATACAGCTGGAACAGAAGAATTTAAAGGATGTCCTAATGCAAATGGAGAAGCTGCTCCTGATAAAGATGGAGATGGTGTTCCTGACTCTGCAGATGAGTGTCCTGATTTCCCTGGTGTTGCAGCCTTAGCTGGTTGTCCAGATGCTGATAAAGATGGAGTTAAAGATGAAGATGATCGTTGTCCTACTAAATCTGGAGTTCGTGCCAATAAAGGATGTCCTTATGAAGATACTGATAAAGACGGAGTACTAGACAAAGATGATGATTGTCCTACTGTAGCTGGAGCTATAACTAATAATGGATGTCCTGTAGAGGAAAAAAATGAGGCAACATCGACACCTACAACATCACCACAAGTTAGTTTAGATGTAATAAATGATCTTAATGTGCAATTCAAGTCAGTTCTTTTTGATTATGGTAAATCAACAATACGAAATGAATCTTATGGGACACTTGACAATGTTGCTAGCATTATGAAAGAATACCCTAATACAACTTTTCTTATAGAAGGGCATACTGATAGTAAAGGTAGAGATTCATACAATTTGAGTCTTTCAGACCAGAGAGCAAATTCTGTAAAAAATCATTTAATAGGAAGAGGTATTCCTTCTATTAGATTACGATCTCAAGGATTTGGGGAAACAAGACCAATTGCTTCGAATGACACAGAATATGGTCGTCAAGCAAATAGACGCGTAGAGTTATCTATTATTTCTCAATAAACGATTTAGAATATATAAATAAAAACGCCTCACTAGATAGTGAGGCGTTTTTATTTATAC
>CAZJRA010000016.1:0-11585 GCA_964548335.1 uncultured Flavobacteriaceae bacterium
AGGTTTTACTGTGAATGGGTATGCTAACTTAATTCAAGATAAATTTTTCTGGAGAAATTCTGGAGTTTTAAATCTATCATGGGTAAGATTAGATGACAGAAGTATCGATACAGATAGTGATAACTTTGATCCTACGACAGATGTTTTCACGATTTCATCACTTTACGGACGTAATATCACTAAAAAATTAGCTTATTCAGCTCTTGCAGAGTATAGAACTACTGTGTTAAGTAACTTTAATGATCCAGGTTATTTAGATGTAGGTGTTGGATTTACATGGCTTCCAATACAAGATTTAGTTGTTGTTATACACCCAGCTAACTATAACTTTGTTTTTGCAGAGAATGACACTGTTTTTCAATCTTCATTAGGGGCGAAAATAGTTGCTGATTATACAAGACAAATAGGACCTATTAACTTTAAGTCTAACTTATCTGCTTTTATTAGTTATGAAGAAGTAGACGACTTATCAAACTGGTCTTGGAACAATTCATTCTCTTATACACTTTGGAAGAAAATAGGTGTAGGTTTTGATTTTGGACTTAGAAATAACAAGCAAGAGGCATTAAATTTTGCATTAAATCAAGCGCTTCCTACTGCAACTTCTTTTGAAGATTTAGATAACGATTTACAAACATATTGGACATTAGGACTTAGCTATGCATTCTAATAAAAGAGGTATATAGTTTTAATAAACTAAAATTAATAAAAGCAGAACAGTCAATATGATTGTTCTGCTTTTCTTTTTTTGAAGAGTTTTTGTTTTTCAAAGACTATTAATATTTAATGTGTATTTATGTTTAAAATGCACTTAAGTTTTTGTAAAAAAAAAGGCTCATATTTACACGCAAATAATGTTATCACAATGTTATTAAAAGCTTGTGTGAGTAGCTGTAAAATCATTTGCTAAGCGACTTTTTAACTACTTTTTTAAGCTTGTTAATAAGCTTAATTTTTTTATGTAAATTATTAATAATCAAACAAGAACATCTTAATTTTTATAAAAATTACCAAAGTCTCAAAAACGGCTCGTGTTGAAAACTTTGTGGATAACCAAGTTCGATTTTTGAGTGGCTCAGGTTCTTTTTTAATGATATTTGTTAGTCCCAAATAATAAGGGGAATTAAAGCCAACGAGTATGAGTGCAGTAGAACCAATTTTAGCAGAAAATAAAGATAGATTTGTAATATTCCCGATTCAACATCATGATTTGTGGGAGTGGTATAAGAAATCTGAAGCTAGTTTTTGGACTGCAGAAGAAATCGATTTACATCAAGATCTTACAGATTGGTCTACGAAACTTAATGATGATGAACGTTATTTTATAAAACACATTCTTGCTTTTTTTGCAGCTTCAGATGGGATTGTAAATGAAAACCTTGCAGAAAATTTTGTAAATGAAGTACAGTACTCTGAAGCAAAGTTCTTTTATGGTTTTCAGATTATGATGGAGAATATCCACTCAGAAACGTACTCACTTCTTATAGATACGTACGTAAAGGATGAAGCAGAGAAAGGGATGCTATTTAACGCATTAGAAAACTTTCCTGCTATTAAGAAAAAAGCAGATTGGGCATTAAAATGGATTGATAGTCCAAGCTTTGCAGAGCGCCTTATCGCTTTTGCTGCCGTAGAAGGTATCTTTTTTTCTGGGGCATTTTGTTCTATCTATTGGCTGAAAAAGAGAGGTCTTATGCCAGGACTTACATTTTCTAATGAATTAATCTCTAGAGATGAAGGAGTACATTGTGACTTTGCAGTACACTTACATAATCATCACTTGATTAATAAAGTGCCAAAAGAACGAATTAAAGAGATTATAGTAAATGCATTAGATATAGAACGTGAGTTTATTACAGAGTCACTTCCTGTGAGTTTGATAGGAATGAATGCAAATCTAATGACGCAATATCTAGAATATGTGACAGATCGTTTACTTACAGAATTACACTGTGAGAAAGTATACGGTACTGCAAATCCATTTGATTTTATGGATATGATTTCACTTCAAGGAAAAACTAATTTCTTTGAAAAACGAGTGGGAGAATACCAAAAAGCAGGTGTAGCAATAGACAAGGATGACGATGGTTCGGGGCAGTCTATTAGCTTCGATGCTTCTTTTTAAGCCTTTTTAAGAGTATAATTTATTCTTTTAGCGTTTGTTTTCACGAAAGTGAACAATAAAAACTATAACTTTAGACGTAGGTCTAATCCAACTAACTTTTTCTTAGTAGAATTGTCTATTGAGAAATTATAAATTTTAAGTGTATGTATGTAGTAAAAAGAAATGGCCGTCAGGAACCGGTTATGTTCGACAAGATTACCGCAAGGGTAAAAAAATTGTGTTATGAGTTAAGTGACTTTGTAGATCCTGTAAAGATATCTATGAGAGTTATCGAAGGGCTTTATGATGGAGTAACTACTAGTGAACTAGATAATCTTGCAGCAGAGACTGCAGCGTCTATGACCACAAGTCACCCGGATTACGCAAAACTTGCAGCACGTATTTCTGTATCTAACTTACACAAGAATACAAAGAAGTCTTTCTCTGAGGTAATGACAGACCTTTATCAGTATGTGAATCCTCGTACTGGAAAAAAGGCTCCTATGGTGGCAGACGATGTATATCAAATCATCATGGATAATAAAGATGAGTTAGACTCTACTATTATTTATAATCGTGATTTTGGGTATGATTATTTTGGGTTTAAAACATTAGAGCGTTCTTACTTATTAAAGATTAATGGACAGATTGCAGAGAGACCACAACATATGCTAATGCGTGTGTCTATTGGAATACACCTTAACGATCTTGAAGCTGCTAAGGAGACTTACATGCTCATGTCTAAAAAATATTTTACTCACGCTACACCTACACTATTTAATTCAGGTACACCAAAGCCTCAAATGTCTTCTTGTTTCCTACTTACAATGAAAGAAGATAGTATTGAAGGTATTTATGATACACTTAAGCAAACAGCAAAAATCTCACAAAGTGCAGGAGGTATTGGATTATCTATCCATAATATTCGTGCAAAGGGATCTTATATAGGAGGTACTAATGGTACTTCTAACGGGATTGTGCCTATGCTTAAAGTATTTAATGATACTGCACGTTATGTAGATCAAGGAGGAGGGAAGCGTAAAGGCTCTTTTGCTATATACATGGAACCATGGCATGCAGATATTTTTGATTTCTTAGATCTCAAGAAAAATCACGGTGCAGAAGAGATGAGAGCACGTGATTTATTTTATGCAATGTGGATTTCTGATTTATTCATGAAACGTGTAAAAGAAAATGGAAATTGGACACTTATGTGTCCTAATGAATGTCCAAACCTGTTTGACGTTTACGGAGATGAATTTGAAGCACTGTATACTCAGTACGAACAAGAAGGAAAAGGTCGCCGAACTATAAAAGCACGTGAACTTTGGGAAAAGATTATGGAGTCTCAAATCGAGACAGGAACTCCATATATGTTATATAAAGATGCTGCAAACCGTAAGTCTAATCAAAAGAACTTAGGTACGATTAGATCTTCTAATTTATGTACGGAGATCTTAGAGTATACTTCTCCAGATGAAGTAGCGGTGTGTAACTTAGCTTCTATCGCATTACCTATGTTTGTGAAAGATGGAGCATTTGATCACGATGAGTTATATAGAATTACTGTTAGAGCAACAAAAAACTTAAATAAAGTAATTGATCGTAATTACTACCCTGTAATTGAAGCAGAAAATTCTAATATGCGTCACAGACCTATAGGTCTTGGAGTGCAAGGTCTTGCAGATGCATTTATCAAGCTACGTTTACCATTTACAAGTGACGAGGCAAAAAAACTAAACCAAGAGATTTTTGAAACATTATACTTTGCAGCAGTTACTGCTTCTAAGGATATGGCAAAAGAAGAAGGTGCGTATTCTACTTTTGAAGGGTCTCCTATGTCTCAAGGAAAGTTCCAACACAATTTATGGAATATTAAAGATGAAGAGCTTAGCGGTCGTTGGGATTGGGAAGCTTTACGTAAGGAAGTATTAGAGCACGGTGTGCGTAATTCACTTCTTGTGGCTCCTATGCCTACGGCATCTACTTCTCAAATTTTAGGGAACAATGAGGCTTTTGAACCGTATACTTCTAATATTTATACACGTCGTGTATTGTCAGGAGAGTTTATCGTAGTAAACAAGCATTTATTAGAAGACTTAGTAGCGCTTAATCTATGGAATGACGATCTTAAAGCGGCTATTATGCGTGCTAATGGATCTATACAAGGAATTGATATAATTCCTCAAGAGTTAAAAGATTTGTATAGAACAGTTTGGGAAATGTCTATGAAAGATATTATAGATATGTCTCGTCATAGAGGATACTTTATTGATCAATCACAGTCACTTAACTTGTTTATGGAAGGTGCAAACTTTTCAAAACTTACGTCTATGCATTTCTATGCTTGGGAAAGTGGTTTAAAAACTGGAATGTACTACTTGAGAACTAAATCTGCGGTAGATGCTAAGAAGTTTACATTATCTGCAGAGAAAAAAGAAGTTTCTATACCTGCAAACGCACAACAGCAACAACAAGTAGCAGCTAGAGCAGCTCAAAAGCTTGAAGCGAGACAGCAGCCTACTCCGGTACCTACACCAGCACAACCTACAATCAATTCAGGTATTGTAAATGCATCAGAAATGCAGGTGCAAATGAGTTTAGAAGCGCCTGCTCAGTCTTATCAGGCACAGCAGATGTCTTCGAGTACTAACGCACAAGCTTCTCCAGCGCCGCAAGGTGTAAATGCTGCTCCTATGACGGCAGAAGAGATGCAACAAATTATTGCTCAAGCAAAAGCAAGCCAAGGTGATGATGACTGTTTAATGTGTGGTTCATAATAAATAAATTTGAGTAGAGTTAAGGTTATTTAGACTACCCTTAATTTTATAGAGAAAAACCCAATACGATATGTATTGGGTTTTTTTATGTTACGCTATTTTGTCTATTTCCCAAAGTGATTAGAGTAAAAGAACTAAAAGGCTAGTATGATAAGTTCTGTGGTTTTTGTAGCCTTTTTGCAAAGTTTTAAAACCACCGGAGCGATAATTGCCAGTACCGCGGGTTTAATTCCAAAAAGGAAGGGCTCAACTTGTGGGAGTGCGTCAGATTCAACATATAGGTAAGCTAGAACCCCTGTGATTACTACGGCTGGAACTATAAAGGTAATTCCCGCAACAAATAATCCAGGTTTACCTGCTCGTTCGTGATCACAACGCATAGTCATTTCGGTAGAGTTGAGGTCAGGAATCAAGTTAGTTGCCTCCATAAGGTCTAGAAAATGTTTTTGGGTCATCCATTTGCGATTTTGGATAATTTCTGACCCCATCTTCGCAATGTGTGCAGCAGGACTTCTAAAGGCAAAACAACCCAATTTAAAGAAGACGATAAATACTTCTTTTAGGTGTTTGTTTTATGCATTTTGCTTTCGCGAAAGCGTACTCATAGACATATCATTAAAAAGACCCGATTACTAAAGTATCGGGTCTTAAATGTATAATATAATGCTTAGTTTACAATTATCTGTTGTGCTCTGTGTTGTATAAATCTAATAGGTTCATTATTTCTTCAATAAGATCCTTGGTCTCTAACAATAATCCAAAATATAAGGTTGTATTCTTAGGGCTAGACTCTTCAGAACGGGTACGAGAAACTTGTTTCTGTATTTTTTCGTTTACGTCATCATATAAAGCTTTCTTTTGACCAAGAAGCTTTTCGATCTCGTAGTAATTACGCTCCTTGAAAGCAACGGCAGTTTCTTCTAAAAACGAACTTAATTTAACATCAATTTCTTGAAGATCACGTATCTGATTAAATCGTAAAGGCTTGTGATTGTTGTTTACATGTTTATAACTTGCCTTTGCTATATATTCTAAAGATTGGGTAATGTCTTCTAGAAAACCGAGTATCTGGATATAAAAATTAGAGCCACGCACACTAGTTTCTTCAAGGTTTTTAATGAAATAAAAGATATTACTACGCAATTCGTCTACTTCATTTTTAAGCTTGTCTATGCCTTTTCGACTTTTCTTAAGGTCAGATAAGTTTTGCTTTGCAAGGCCACGTAATGTTTTAGTATAGATCTTATTTGTTCGACTTATTGTTTTTGAAATATTGTCTGCACTTTCTTCTATGATGCCTTGTATTGTCTGACTTTCTGCACGTCTTAAATCTTCTTCTTCCTTAGCAACTTTATTTTCCTTTTTACCAGAAATGTAATTACGTATAAGCATGATAATTGCCAGTATAAACAATCCTATAATAGCATAAAACCCACCTAAGTGCATTAAGTAAGCAAGAGTTCCTGCTGCTACAAATGCGCTAAATGCAGTAAGAAACCATCCTCCTATAACATTAAGGACGCCTGCTACACGATAAACTGCACTTTCTGCCCCCCAGGCTCTATCTGCTAGTGAAGTTCCCATAGCAACCATAAAGGTTACGTATGTAGTAGATAAGGGTAGTTTTAATCCAGTAGCGATAGATATGAGTACACTAGCTATCATAAGATTTACAGAAGCGCGTACCATATCAAAGGCAGGAGCATCTACTGTAGATACATCAGTACGGGGTTCAAATCTTTTTGCGATAGCCTCTTTTGCAGGAGGAGGTAGTAAAACTCCAATTGTTTGATTTAATCTAATAACGCCACGTACAAGTAGCTGAGAGACTTTGTTAGGTTTAAAACGTTCTTTTACTTCATCTTGTCTTGAAAGATCTACAGACGTTTTTACAACGCGTCTTGCTTTTTCACTAAACCATAAGGTCAATACCATAATCAGACCTGCAAAAAGTAAAAGAAAGGGTTGAGTAGGAACTCTTTGAGCGAGACTTTCCATACTAAAGTCTGATGGTAAAACACCGGAAATTCCAAATTGCGTAGACCAAGACAGGAAAGAATTGTACGCGGCCATAGGCACCCCTATAAAGTTTACAAGGTCATTTCCTGCAAACGCCATAGCTAACGCAAATGTTCCCAAGATTATTACTAGTCGGTAAATATCCATCTTAAGAAGGCTTGTTAGGAGTTGCGAAAGGATTGTCCAAACTACAAAATTGACCCCTAAAAATAACAGCACATTCTCATTGGCCCATTGGTTAAAACCAGCAGGGAGTATATCTGTTCCTTTTAATCCTTTTATAATAATAAAATAAGTGATTCCTGTAATTGCGAATCCACCAAACAAGGAAGCAACCCAACTTGCTTTTTTATGAAAGTTAAAAGTAAGTAGGTATCGAGTGAGATATTGGACAATAGCTCCTATAGAGAATGCTATAAAGACAGAGAGTATAATCCCTAATATAATTTCTGTTGCTTTATCAGAGTTTATATAATTTCCTAACTCTATAATACTTCCTTCGTTAGTATAAATCTTAACGATGGAAGTTACAACGGCAGCTCCCAATAATTCAAAGACAATAGAAACGGTTGTAGATGTAGGCATTCCTAGACTATTAAAAATGTCTAACAAGATGATGTCTGTTATCATTACAGCCATAAAGATGATCATGATCTCACTAAAGTAAAATTGACTAGGGTCAAAAATGCCCTTTCGAGCTACTTCCATCATGCCACTAGAAGATAAAGCTCCAAAAGCAATACCTATACTCGCTACAATCATAATGGTTTTAAAGCTAACAGCTTTAGATCCTATGGCTGAGTTTAAAAAGTTTACAGCGTCATTACTAACCCCAACAACAAGATCTGCTATAGCAAGGATGGCTAAAGCAACAATCATAAAAATGTACATGTTCTCCATATGAGCAAGTATGAATTATTTAGCTAACAAAAATGATAAATTATCTAAGCTTAGGTGTTATGTAAAAGTTATTTTGGGGCGAAAGGTAAGAAGTTTTAAAGGTTCTAGTGCAGGATATGTTGTTTTTGAGCTCTAAGTTAAAATAGTATAGAGGCGTAAAATGCATATCTTCAAAATAACAGAAAATACATTGACTATAAATATTTAATAATGAGCATTTTGTGGCCGAATGTTAAGTTAGTGTAAGCAAAATGTTACACAATTATTTGGTTATTGTAAATTTTATCTTAACTTTAGCATAAGTTAATTAATCAAAAAGCCTAGAGATATGAAAAAAGTAATGATGTTAATAGTAGCAGTTTTAACGATAACTGCAGTACAGGCACAAGAGGAGGTTAAAAATTCTTATATAGATAATGGTGATGTTATTGAAGCAACACTATATTATGATAATGGAGAAGTAAGTCAAACAGGATTCTATACAAAAGAAGGAAAGCTTACTGGAGAATGGATTAGTTATAATCGTGAAGGTGAAGAAATGGCAAAAGCACAATATGATAATGGAGCTAAAGTAGGAACATGGTTATTCTGGAATGATAACTCTTTGTCTGAAGTATCATATACTGACTCTAAAATAGAAAGTGTAAAAACTTGGAAGAGCGAGAATGTACGTGTCGTAAGTAAATAATTATTGTTATGCTTTCGCGAAAGCGAGGTAAGTATTAAGGTTTAAAATAAAGAGAGGCTCCTAACAGGAGCCTCTCTTATTGTTTCTAGTGACTTCGTTATTAATTAGGCTTACCCAGGAGTTAAGAAGAAAAGTCAGTTCCAATACTGTAACTTACACTAGAAATTATATTGACTTATTAGAAAGTAATAATCTCTGTAATAAATGTGTTTCTTTCAAGACCCTCATTTCTGTGTTGTTTAGATTGAGATAAGGTCATCATAGCTAAGTTTGTTATTGTGCTTAAAGACAGGGTTTTATTGTATAGCCAATCCTTCAATGTTAAGCTAGTGTAAATTAAAAGTCACATAATTATTTGGTTATTGTAAATTTTATCTTAACTTTAGCATAAGTTAATTAATCAAAAAGCCTAGAGATATGAAAAAAGTAATGATGTTAATAGTAGCAGTTTTAACGATAACTGCAGTACAGGCACAAGAGGAGGTTAAAAATTCTTATATAGATAATGGTGATGTTATTGAAGCAACACTATATTATGATAATGGAGAAGTAAGTCAAACAGGATTCTATACAAAAGAAGGAAAGCTTACTGGAGAATGGATTAGTTATAATCGTGAAGGTGAAGAAATGGCAAAAGCACAATATGATAATGGAGCTAAAGTAGGAACATGGTTATTCTGGAATGATAACTCTTTGTCTGAAGTATCATATACTGACTCTAAAATAGAAAGTGTAAAAACTTGGAAGAGCGAGAATGTACGTGTCGTAAGTAAATAATTATTGTTATGCTTTCGCGAAAGCGAGGTAAGTATTAAGGTTTAAATAACAAGAGAGGCTCCTAATAGGAGTCTCTCTTGTTATTTAAACCTGTTTAGACTCTATGTCTATGTAGAGTTTCAATAAGCATAATCAGCTTTATTAACATTGCTTACGCTAGAGGGATTTCTATTTTTTCTTTTTTAGAAATACTTGTAATAGATATTTCTTTCCAATATTTCAGTTTTCTGTTTTAGAATTAACAAGCTCAATTCTTTCAGCAAGCCTGTAGATAGTAGTATTCTATATTACAAATCTAATTACGATGTCTAACCTACTGGTATCGTATATTTTATAAGGTTTCAAGCTTTATTATGGTTTAATTTATAATCGTAGAAGTAAATTACGGCACAAATAATTTACGTTAAACATCTTTAAATTAGGTTTTTACAGGCTTAATGTTAATCTATTGTAAATATAATGTTGTTTAAATGTTTGTTTATTGTAAAATTTATATTAAATTAGCGTAAGTTAATTAGTTAAAAGCCTAGAGATATGAAAAATGTAATAATGTTAATGGTAGCAGTTTTAATGATAACTGCAGTACAGGCACAGGAGAAAGTTAAAAATTCTTACATAGATAATGGAGATGTGATTGAAGCAACACTGTATTATGACAGTGGTGAAGTTAGTCAAACAGGATTCTATACAAAAGAAGGGAAGCTTACAGGGGAGTGGATTAGTTATAATCGCCAAGGTAAAGAAACGGCAAAAGCACAATATGATAATGGAGCCAAAGTAGGGATTTGGTTCTTTTGGAATAATGATACCTTATCTGAAGTAGCATACGCAGACTCTAAAATTGAAAGTGTAAAAACTTGGAAGAATCAAAATGTACGTATCGTAAGTGAATAGTTATTGTTTTGCTTTCGCGAAAGCGAGGAAAGCAATTAATGCTTAAAACAAAAAGAGGCTCCTATTAGGGAGCCTCTTTTGTTATGTTAATATTTGTTTAGACTAGTCACGAGTCCATCCAGAATTCCAAGAATCGTAATCAGCTCCAATTCCATTTCCTATACCAGAGATTACATCTCCTTCTTCAAAATCAGCCTCAGTATCATTTCTTAAATTAAGAGTAACATCATCAAATGTAACATCTGTAATAGAAGTATCTCCTGTAAGAACTCCGTCTCCTGTTTCTGTATCATCTAGATCAAAACCTTCTGCAAAGCCTTCGATAAACACATTAGAAATTACAGCTCTCGTTCCAGCTCTTAACCTAACCGCTTCATTCTCATTAGAAGATCCAAGGCCATTTATCGTTAAGTTTGTGATTGTAGGAGCGGAGAAAAATATAGGACTTGAATTGTTCCCTATATCTGTATTAAACCCATCTCCTTCAATACCTTTATCATGTGTTTGTCTGTGCTCTATATAAACATTAGTTAAAGAACCACTATACCCTTCTGTCCAATCTACTGAGTCATCTTGAGCTCCTACTACAGATACATAAGAAGCATCTACAGTTCCTCCAAAAAACTCAATCCCATCATCTGCACCTTCAAAAGCTTGAATAAACTCTATGGTAGTACCATTACCTACTGCATAAAATGAAAATCCATTGTTTTCTGATGCAGCATCTGCAGCACCTCCAGAAAACTCAATACGTACGTATCTTAATACTCCAGAGTTATCATTTGAATTATTTCCTCCGTAAGGAAGACCTCCAATTTCTGAAGTAGAAGTTGCATCACCTCCTACTACAGAGTTAATAGGTGCTCTACCTAATATGATTAATCCTCCCCAATCTCCAGGATTAGGAGTAGCGGTAGCCGATGTAAATACAATAGGATCTGTTGAGGTCCCTACTGCATTTATAATCCCTCCTTGTAATACTGCAATAAATACGTCAGACCCCGTAGCTGCTCTTACAACAACTCCTGGTTCTACATTTAAAGTGATTCCTTCTGGTACGATAAGAGCAGACTCTAGTGAATACTCTGTCCCTGCTGTTAGGGTTAAGTCTTCTGCAAGAGTTCCACCTATTACCAGGCCTTGTGTAGGAGGTGTTCCACCACCCTCTGGTAGGTTTATAATAACATTTGCAGTATCATCATCTGCACATCCTATTAATAAAGTGACAACAGCAAAAAGGCCTAAAATAAATTTGTTTGTTTTCATTTTGTTTGTTTGTTTTTTTGTTTGTTTTTGTTTTTTTTTAAAAATTAGAATGAATATTTAAATTGTAATGCGATATTAACCCCTCGGTTGTAACTTGATAAAGCAAACTCTTCTGCGATCAAACTAGAAGTTCCATTTTCACTAATCACTTCTGTAA
>CAZJRA010000017.1:0-11488 GCA_964548335.1 uncultured Flavobacteriaceae bacterium
TGTCAATATTTATAATTTACTTATTTGCCTTTTACTAATGCTTCTAGCAAGTATCTTTTATAATGCTTCTGGACAACTTTTTAGCAAAGAGCAAGGGGTCTTGGAGATTTTTTATAAGGTATTCTTTATTGTAATTCTCGTGCAACCTTTAAACTCAATTGCATTTACGCTAGATGCGATTTTTAAAGGATTGGGAGAAATGGCATACTTACGTAACGCTCTTCTCATTGCAACATTTCTAGGGTTTGTCCCTGTAATTTATTTAGCAAGGGAACTTAACTGGGGCTTACAAGGAATCTGGATAGCCTTTGTCGTATGGCTATTTTTAAGAGCGTTTATTCTCGTCTTGAAGTATAAAACTAAATACTATGCGCTTGCAAAGGATTAAGCCTCTTCGCCCTGCATAGGCTTTCCTAAATAGGCAAGAGTACACATATCAAAAGATTTCAAGTAGATGTTTTGTGCTACGGAACCTATAATGTCGATCATCCCATCTTTTCTTTTTACGAATAAAGGAATCATATCTGGATCATTCATAAGTAGCTTCACTACCTCATCATACTCTTCTTCTGAGTTTATAGAAACCTCTTGAATGGCAGGGTATTTTCTTGCAACCTCCGTTAAACTCATAAAATCATCTGTAGTAGAAAAAAGACCTTCTTTAGGGGTTTTAACATCTTCTTCTATCTCTTGTTTTGTAATGAGTCTAAAAGAACCATTCTCTCCAAACTGCTTTTTAAAGCGTCCTAATGCAAAATTGTTAATGTCTACATTTCCTGTAAGGGCCATTAGATAACCGACATCATTTAGCTCTACATCAGAAATAAGGTCGTCAGAATAAATATTTCCCTCTATAGCGTTAAGTTCTAGCTCTCTTGCTGCTTGTATATTAAGCATATTGCTATCTACAAGAACTACATGTCTTCCGTTTTTTTGAAGGTATCTAGCGATAAGTCTAGATACTTCTGAAGCCCCAACAATAAGTATCCCTTCAGATTTTGTTAAAAATACGCCTATCGCTTTTGCAAATAATCGAGCTGTCGTTGCATTAAGCAATACCGTTCCTAATACAATCATAAACACAAGAGGAGTGATATACTCTGCTCCTGGCTCACCGTTAATAATAAGCTTAGAACCAAATAGAGAAGCGATTCCTGCAGCAACAATTCCTCGAGGACCTACCCAACTAATAAAGATTCTTTCATTCATCTTTAAATCAGATCCATTTGTACTTAAAAACACGCCTATAGGTCGCACGATAAAAGCAACTACGGCAAATAAAGCTAAGGTCTCCCAACGATATATTAACTCTAGGTCTGCCATATTAATATTGGCAGAGAGTAAAATAAAAAGGATAGATATAAGCAGCACACTAAGTGATTCTTTAAAATACAATAGCTCCTTTAGGTTAGGAAGATTAATATTTCCTAAAACCATACCCATAACAACTACTGCAAGAAGTCCTGATTCATGCGCAAACAAATCTGACATTACAAAAACTCCCAAAACGGCAGAGAGTGTAAATACGTTTAATAAGTAATGAGGAATTAGTTTTTTCTTGGTAGCAAAAGCTAACGCGTGCGCGAAAGAAAAACCAAAGGTACTCCCAAATAATACAATCTTTCCAAACTCTTCGAGTGCTGTAACCGTAAAATCTCCACCTTCTCCTGCTACAATAAATTCATATACTAATACTGCTACAAGTGCCCCAATAGGGTCTATTAAAATACCCTCCCATTTTAATACAGAAGAGACATCTTTTTTAAGTGGGATATTCCTTAAAATAGGAGATATTACAGTAGGTCCTGTCACAATAATTAATCCAGAGAATAAAAACGAAATCTTAAGACTCAATCCAAAAATAAAATACGCAGCTGCCCCTGCCCCAAAAAAAGTAACGGCACTTCCTATCGTTATTAATTTCGTAATAACAGGTCCTATATTTTTAATTTCAGAACGTTTAAGTGTCAGTCCTCCTTCAAAAAGAATAATACTTATGGCTAACGAAACAAAATAATACAAACCATCTCCTGGAAATAATCCTTTTGTCCCATTCCAAATAGGTTCTATCCATTTACTCCCATCTTCAGACAATAAAGTAGAGATTGGCCCTACAAAAAGACCTATTAAAAGTAAGGGTAAAATAGCCGGTAGCTTAAGCCTCCAAGCCGCCCATTGCGCTATAATTCCTAGTATAATTATTCCTGCTAATTCTAACATCTATTAAGTCTATTTACTTTTTTAATTTTTGTTGTTTATGTCTAAGTCTCAAGGGAAGATACAATTCTTTGTTAAAAACTCACATAATTACAATTCAAAATTAGCGTTTTTACTTATTTTGCAGGGCTTTTGAGTACGAAACATTTTTAGGTTCACTAGCAAATAGCTAGAGTGTCGCTCAATAAAATTTCAACTTTATGAATATTTTTCCTATTGAAACTGGAAATTTTAAACTAGACGGAGGTGCTATGTTTGGTGTTGTTCCAAAAAGTTTATGGACTCGCACAAACCCTGCAGATGCAAATAATATGATAAACATCGCCGCAAGGTGTATGCTTATTGAGGATGGTGACAGGCTTATCCTTATTGATACTGGTATGGGTACTAAACAATCTGATAAGTTTTTTGGATACTATTATCAATGGGGAGACCACACTCTAGACGGCTCTCTTGCCGCACACGGTTTTCATAGAGATGATATTACAGATGTGTTTATGACCCATTTACATTTTGACCATTGTGGAGGTTCTGTACAGTGGAATAAAGATAGAACAGGATATGAGCCTGCTTTTAAAAATGCTACCTACTGGAGTAATAAAGAGCATTGGTTATGGGCAACAAAACCTAACAGACGCGAGAAAGCTTCTTTTTTAAAAGAAAACATACTTCCTATGGAAGAAAGTGGGCAACTCAAATTTGTTACTAGAGAAAATACCGCGTATCAAAATACAAGTGAACTAGGTTTTGGTATCTTCTTTGCAGATGGTCATACAGATAAACAAATGATACCTCATATCAAATACAAAGGAAAAACGATTGTTTTTATGGCAGATCTCCTACCTACGGTAGGTCACTTACCTCTTCCTTTTGTGATGGGTTACGATACAAGGCCCTTGCTTACCTTAGATGAAAAAGAATTATTTTTAAACACTGCTGCAGATAATGAGTATTATCTTTGGCTAGAGCATGACGCTCACAATCCTTTAATAACCGTAAAACATACAGAAAAAGGCGTTCGCCTTAAAGAAACATTTTCACTAAACGATTTTTTTAATTAAAAACACTTATGAACACAATCTTAAAACCCCTTGTCCTTACTGCATTTGCAGCATCTCTTGTTGTAAGTTGTGACACTCCATCTACATTACTAGCTGTTCCTGCAGAAAATGTAGACAACAACCCACTTAAAGTAACGGCTTTAACAGAAGCACAAGAAAAAGCGTGGAGTTATAAAGATCTCAAAACAGATACGATCCCTGGGATGAGTGTTGAGAAGACGTATAAAGAAATTCTTCCTGGAAAAATAGGAACGTCTACTATCGTAGCGGTAATAGATAGCGGGATTGATATTGAACACGAAGACCTTAGAAATGTAATCTGGAAAAACCCTAAAGAAATTGCGGGTAATGGAAAAGACGATGATAACAATGGATATGTAGATGATATACACGGTTGGAATTTTCTAGGGGATATAGAAGCAGAACAATTAGAGTTTGCGCGTATTATAGATCGTTATGATGCTGAGTTTTCTGGAAAAAGCATTGGGTCTATTCCTGCAGATAAAAAAGATATTTTTCAAGTATATCAAAAAGCAAAACAAGATCATACTCAAAAAATAGCAGAAACAAACGAGAACAAGCAACGTTACACACAAATTTTAACTCAAGTTAAAACTTCTCATAATGCTGTAAAAACAGCTCTTGGTAAAGAAGATTATACTGCTGCAGATCTTGCTGGTATTAAAAATCCTAGTGCAGAAATGCAAAACAATATCGGATTTTTAACTCAAATGCTACAGTATGATAGTTCTATTCCTGCGTTTATAAAAACCATAGAAGATGGTTTAGAGTATTTTGACGGACAACTAGAATCAAACTATGCTTTAGGAAAAAACTTTAGAAGTGTTCTTGGAGACGATCCTTACAACATAAATGATACAAGCTATGGTAATAACAATGTTATAGGGCCAAAGAAAGAGGGTGCAAAACACGGGACTCACGTTGCAGGTATTATTGCTGCACAAAGAAATAATGGCAAAGGAATGGACGGTGTTGCGAATAGCAATATAAAAATTATGGCACTACGTGCTGTACCAGATGGAGATGAGTACGATAAAGATATTGCGCTAGCTATACGTTATGCAGTAGATAATGGAGCTAAAGTAATTAATACAAGTTTTGGTAAATACTACGCTCAAAATCCAGAATGGGTTTACGATGCAATAAAGTATGCAGCGAAAAACGATGTATTAATTGTAAATGCAGCGGGTAATGATGGATATAATTTAGATGACCCTACTAATAAAGTATACCCTAATGATCAATTAGACGGTGGTGCAGAGATAAGTGATACCTTCTTAACTGTAGGAGCCCTTGCTCCTAAGTACGGTGGAGAAATGGTTGCTAACTTCTCTAACTACGGAAAATCTAATGTAGATGTATTTGCTCCTGGAGTAAAAATTTACTCTACTACACCAGAAAACACCTACGAGTTTTTACAAGGAACCTCTATGGCATCTCCTAATACTGCTGGAGTTGCTGGAATGCTTAGAGCTTATTACCCAAACCTTAAAGCAAATCAGATAAAAGATATTATTATGAAAAGTGGTTTAGAAACAAGCACTTCTGTAATAGTAGCTGGAAATCCAGAAAAAAGAGCCGCTTTTAAAGATCTTTCTAAATCTGGTGAAATGGTAAATATGTATAACGCCTTTAAACTGGCAGAACTTCAAAAATAACACATGAACACACTTATAAAACTTAGTAGTTTTGTTGTATTATTCGCTTTCGCGAAAGCAGACTCTTTTGCACAAAATACGACCTACTGGCAACAACACGTAGATTACCAGATGGACATTGATATGGATGTCAAAAAGCATCAGTACGATGGAAAACAAAAACTGGTATATACTAACAACTCTCCAGATACGTTACATCAGGTTTTTTACCACCTCTACTTTAATGCCTTTCAACCCGGTAGTGAAATGGACGTGCGATCACGCTCTATTAATGATCCAGATAGAAGAGTACAAGACCGTATTAGTAAATTAACACCTGACGAAATTGGGTTTATCGAGGTAAACTCTTTAAAACAAGATGGTAAAAAATTAGAGTATCAAGTAGCAGGTACTATACTTGAGGTTAAACTAGCAGAACCTATCCCTCCTGGAAAAAAGGTAACTTTTAAGATGAATTTTAAAGCACAAGTTCCTAAACAAGTGCGTCGTAGTGGTCGTGATAATGCAGAAGGTGTTGCGCTTTCTATGAGCCAGTGGTATCCTAAAATGGCAGAGTATGATTTTGAAGGATGGCATGCAGATCCATACATTGCACGTGAGTTTCACAGTGTTTGGGGAGATTTTGATGTAAAAATTAAGATAGACGCAGCCTATACTGTGGGCGGTACTGGATACTTACAAAACGGAAATAAGATAGGTCACGGATACCAAGATAGCGGAGTGACTGTTAACGAAAAAAGAAAAGGAAAAAACACATGGCACTTTAAGGCGCCTAAAGTACATGACTTTACTTGGGCTGCAGACCCAGACTATATACACGATACTTTTGATGCAGAAAACGGTGTAAAGCTTCACTTTCTTTATAAAGATGATCCGGAGATAAAAGAGAACTGGAAAAAACTACAACCTAAAACGGCTGCTATACTTTCGTATCTAAGTAAGCATGTGGGTACTTATCCTTATAAGCAATACTCTATTATACAAGGTGGAGATGGTGGTATGGAGTACGCAATGTGTACACTTATTACAGGAAAACGTAATTTTGGAAGTTTAGTAGGAGTAACAGCTCATGAATTTTCTCATACGTGGTTCCAGTTTTTACTAGCTTCTAACGAAGCAAAGCACGAGTGGATGGACGAAGGTTTTACCTCTTACATCTCTGCACAAGCAATGAACGAAGTAATGGAGCAAAACAGAGAAAACCCTGTTGCAGGATCGTATAGTGGTTATTACAGACTTGTAGAAAGTGGTTTTGAACAACCTCAAACAACGCATGCAGATCGTTACAGTCGTAATTTTGCATACAGTGTAGCTGCCTATAGTAAAGGAGCTGTCTTTCTTGCGCAATTAGAGTATTTAATAGGAAAAGAAAATCTAGCGAAAACTCTTAAGAAGTATTATAACGACTTTGCTTTTAAACACCCTACCCCTAACGATATCAAGCGTACTGCAGAGAAAGTGTCGGGTATGCAACTAGATTGGTATCTTACAGATTGGACACAAACTACAAACACGATAGATTATGCCATTAAAGAAGTAGTTGCAGAGGGTCAAAAAACAAAAATCACCTTAGAGCGTAAAGGAATAATGCCTATGCCTATTGATTTATACGTAACTACGGGGGATACAAAAGAATCACACTACATTCCATTAAGAATGATGCGTGCAGAAAAAACAAATCCTACACCAGATATCACTAGAACACAACAAGAAGACTGGCCGTGGACACACCCTACCTATACATTTATTATAGATACTCCTCTATCTAATATAGATGAGATTATGATAGATCCAAGTCGTCTTATGGCAGATATCGATCAAGAAAACAACACTTGGAAAAAATAAGACAATATTGTTTTTCTGCTCATAAGCAGTTATAAAGTTAAGCCCGTCATTATTAGACGGGCTTTTTTATTGTCTATTCATCATCATCACTTCTAAGCTATTTCCTACATTTACACCGTGAAAAACACCTACGGTACAAAAGAAAAACTAAAATCAAAAACGTTAATCAGTACGTTATTTGAAGAAGGCTCTTCTGTAAAAGCATTTCCTTTACGCATGGTGTTTCTAGAGACACCTCTCCCCTATCCTACTATTACCGTACAATGTGGTGTTTCTGTATCTAAACGCAATCACAAATTAGCTGTCACTCGCAATCGTATAAAGCGTCTTATGAGGGAAGCGTATCGCTTAAATAAAAAAGAAATAAATAAAAAAGGCACAACATTTGCAGTTCTTATCATATACACATCTAGAGATGTACTTTCTTTTGCTGAAATTAATAAGGCAATGAGAAAGCTTTTAAAACGTTTTGAAGATGAGATAAGTTAATTGCCTTTTATTATATTAGTAGATTAAAGTACTTGTACTAAAATATAACTAGGTAAGACAATCCTAACCTTAATTGTAGCATCTTCATCATTATTGCTACAGTTTTAAAATTAGGAAATATATAAAATGAATGAATCTGAGTGAAAAAATGAAAAAGAGACTATTTATTCCCATTATTGCTATAGCAACTCTTCTTGCAACGGTAAGTTTTAAAAGTGATTTTTTTGAAATCGCTAAACAAATAGAGATTTTTACCACTCTTTTTAAAGAGGTAAACATGAACTATGTAGATGAGACAAACCCTGCAGAGCTTATGGATAATGCTATAGAGGGAATGTTAGATGGTCTAGATCCGTACACAAAATATTGGACAGAGCAGGAGGTAGAGGATGCAAAAATAAGTCGTAGTGGTGATTACTCTGGAATAGGGGCTACGGTACGCCGTACAAAAGATAAAAAAATGATTATTGTAGAGCCTCGCAAAGGATACCCAGCAGATTTAGCGGGTCTTAAGGCAGGAGATGAGATTATTAAAATAGGAGACATTGCCGTTGCAGATACAGAGGGAGATCCTGGTGACCTCCTTAAAGGGTCTGCTGGAAGTATTGTAGAGATTGCGTATTTACGACAAGGAGTAAGCAAAACGGCATCTGTAAAGCGTGGGGCTGTAGAGATAGATGCGGTTCCTTTTTATGAGTTAATTAATGGAGATACGGGGTATATTGTATTAACTAAATTTAATCGTAAAGCATCTGCTCAAGTAAAAGAAGCCTTAGAAAGTTTAAAAACAGATGGTGCTACAAAAATTATTTTAGACTTAAGAGGAAATGGTGGTGGACTCCTTAATGAAGCTGTTAAAATATGTGGTCACTTCTTACCTAAAAGTTCTCTAATAACCACAACAAAATCTGTAGTTAAAAAATATAACCAAACATATAAAACTCCCAATGAGCCTGTAGACACAAAAATTCCTTTAGTCGTATTAGTAAATGGCCGTAGTGCATCTGCTAGTGAGATTGTATCAGGGAGTTTACAGGACTATGATCGCGCAGTAATCATTGGGGCTAGAAGTTTTGGAAAAGGGCTTGTACAGCGTCCAAAACCGCTTACATACGGTACACAATTAAAAGTTACTATTTCTAGATATTATACTCCTAGTGGGCGTTGTATTCAAGCATTAGATTACTGGAACCGTGACGAAAAAGGAAATGCAGTGCGTACCGATAAAAAAGATTTTAAAAAGTTTAAAACAGCAAATGGCCGTACGGTATTTGATGGAGGGGGTGTTTTTCCAGATATCGAAGTTTCTTCTGCAAAGACGAGTCCTATAACAAAGGCTTTATTAAAGGATAATGCCATTTTTGAGTATGCTACAGCGTATTACTACAAGCATCAGTATTCAAACCTCAGCGAGTTTACGTTTACAGATGCAGATTATCAAGAATTTAGACAGTACCTTGATCAAACAGGTTTTAACTATGAGACTGAGACTGAGAAAGCTTTCGCGAAAGCGTTAGAGCAAGCAAAAAAAGATGAGCTTGACGAGTCAATCAATACAGCCTATATAAACCTGCAAAAAACGATTACACAAGCAAAAAATGCTGAACTAGAAGAACATCAAACCGAAATAAAAGCGCAACTCATAGACGAGATTGTAAAAAGATATTTTTATAGAGACGGTTTATACACCTATCAAATACAAAACAATAAGGAAATTGCTGAAGCTGTTTCTGTTTTAGGAAACTCTAGACGTTACACTAAAATTTTAAAATAAAGTGGAAAAATTAAGAGCTTATATACTAATCCTTTTCGCATTTTTTGCAGTAACTGCATATGCTCAATTAGAAGAGAAAACACATGAAACGTTTTTTGATACTAATAAGCATAACCTTATAAATATTGAAGATGCAAAACTAGGTCGATTTATTAATAGTTTGCCTTTAGAAAAAATAGAAGATGTTTCTATATATGGCTATTGTGACGACCGTGGTAGTGATGCTTATAATCAAGCATTATCTCAACGCCGGGCAGATGTTATTAAAACCAAGTTTGCAGAAAAAGGAGTTTCAGAAAACATAATATCTAATGCAGATGGTAAGGGAGAGCTTCTTCTTACAAGACTAGATGATATTACTAATGAGATACAACGTACACTTAATAGAAAAGTAGAAATTATTGTCTCTTTTAAGCAACCTCCTGTTACTAAAGAAGAAGCAAAGAAAATAGAAGAAGAAGAAATAAAAAAGGAAGAAGATCCTTCTAGTTATAAAACGTTCCCCTTAGCTGCTACCGATACAATCGCTAAAGGAGATAAACTTCTACTAAAGAATATTTTATTTAAAACAAATTATAGCTACCTACATGGTAAATCATATAAAGATCTTAGGGCGTTAACAAAGTTTTTAAAAGACAATCCGCAGTATATTTTTAAAATACAAGGACACGTATGCTGTGTTGCAAGAGGGCGTGATGGCGTAGATCTCAAAACAGGAAAGCGTAATTTATCTCTTGCCAGAGCAAAGTTTGTATACAATTACTTGTCTAAAAATGGAGTGGATAAAAAACGTATGCGTTATGAAGGTTTTGGTAGTAAATTTCCTTTAGGAGGCGATAAGTCTGAAGACAAACGTGTAGAAATTTTAGTAACCTACGTAAAGAAGGTTAAGAAAAAGTAATACGATACTTTTTTTACTCGTAGATCATTCCTATATGTGGGATTCCGTCTTCTAAATACTCCTTGCCTATTTCTTTAAATCCTAGATTATTATAAAACCTTTTAAGATAGGTCTGTGCAGATATTTTAATAGTAGCTGTATTATAATTTTCTTTTACTGCTTGTATAGACGTATTCATAAGATCATAGCCGTAGGTATTTGCGCGTTCTTTTTCTAGCACAACCACTCTTCCTATACTCGCTTGCTTAAAGTATGCTCCAGGAGGAAACACACGAGTATATGCAATTAAAATATCTTCTTTATACCCTAAAACATGTAGTGCTTTAGTATCCTTACCGTCTATATCTTGATATGCACAGTCTTGTTCTACTACAAAAACGGCAGAACGCAATTGTAAAATAGCATACAACTCATCTACCGTTAACTCTTGGTAGCTTTTAATTTTAAAAACCAGCGCACTCATCATATAGATTACCGCGAAGCGGTTTTTTTTAAATTTTAACTACACGCTATCTTATCTACACGTCGCTGGTGACGCCCTCCCTCAAAATCTGTGGTTAAAAAGGCTTGTACCATCTCTAAAGCTTGGTTTACAGAAGTGTATCGTGCAGGAATACTAATCACATTTGCATTATTATGCTCACGAGCTAGTACTGCAATTTCTTTCATCCAGCAAAGTGCTGCTCGCACATTTTGATGCTTATTTGCACTCATGGCAATACCATTACCACTGCCACATATCACGATCCCTAGATCTACAATACCTGTATCTACAGCAGAGGCTACCTGGTGTCCAAAGTCTGGATAATCTACACTATCTGTAGTATCTGTCCCAAAGTTAGAAACCTCGTGTCCTTCACTTTTTAAATACGCTACAATAGCGTGTTTATAATCTGGTCCTGCGTGATCGTTTCCTATAGCTATTTTCATATTGAGAGTATTATATACATACAAAGTTAAAAAAATAGGAGGGAGGAAGCGCATGCTTTCGCGAAAGCATAGCACTTTTAGTAAACAATTAGTTTTCTTGTCTTACAACCGTTCACAATCTATGAATAGATCTTGTCAATAACTTGTAACTTATTTTAATAAGCAAAATTGCTTATTAAAGTAATTTTTACAATACCAATACTGGTCTCAATTTTGCAAATTTATATATCCATAGTTATTGTTATTTTATTGATATTTTTTAGGTTCAATTTTAATAACTCTATACCATAAGTTATCTTCAAAAAGATGTGAATTGTACTTATTCACAATTGTGAATGAATATACATAACAGTCCTATTTTCAGTATCTATATAGTATTCATAAGCTCTTATAAATAGTGAATAACTCACAATAAGTCATTAATCAAAATTGTATACTATAAAGTTATACCGCTATTCACACCATATCATCATCATCATATTTTTTTAAATTTTAAAAGAAAAAGAAAAGATGATTATATACTATGTTAATAACAACTATAATTTTAAAATAAAATTTATGACATTGACTTTTGTAATCCTTAGTTACTTTT
>CAZJRA010000018.1:0-7326 GCA_964548335.1 uncultured Flavobacteriaceae bacterium
GAAGAATGCTAGTAAAAACATACCTAAGATATTACCATAAAGGATAGAACCTATAATATTTACAAGCTCAATCAAATTTTCAAATAAACTAGCGGTACAAGCCACTATTATAGCGAGTACTCCCCATAGTAGAGTGAATTTTTTAGTTGCTTGTACATAATGCACATCATCTTTACCTTTTACATTACGCTTGTATAAGTCTATAGCTGTAGTAGCTCCTAAGGCATTAAGCTCTGAAGCGGTAGAGGACATTGCAGCAGATAAAATGACTGCTAGTAACAACCCAATAAGTCCTTTAGGGAGGTTGTTTAAAATAAAGTGTATAAAAACATAATCCTTGTCGTTTGTCTCTACCTTAGAATCTGCCTTTGCGATAATGGCTTTTGCTTGTTTTCGTAAGGCTTTATCCTCTTTATCTAATAGCACAAGTGTAGCGTGTTCTTTCTCTTGTGTTAGAGCTATATCGCTGTGAGAATTCTTAGTAAGCTGTAATGCAGCTTCTGAACGCTGTTTTAAGTTAAGGGCGAGTTTTGCTTCTATAGATTGATACTCCTCTTTATATTCAGATTTATATACGGCTTCTTTAGCTAAGGGATTAAAATTAGCGGGAGTTGTGTTAAACTGATAAAATACAAAAACCATTACACCTACCAGTAAGATAAAAAACTGCATAGGGATTTTAAGCAACCCATTAAAAATGAGTCCTAAACGCATTTCTCTTACATTTTTACCTGTAAGGTATCGTTGTACTTGGCTTTGGTCTGTACCAAAATAAGAAAGCATTAGAAAAGTACCTCCTAAAACACCTGTCCATACCGTATATTTATTACTTAAGTCAAAAGAAAAATCAAGTAAATTCATACGCTCTCCAGCGCCTGCAATAGTGAGGGCATCTGTAAAAGAGACTTCTTCGGGTAAGTAGTCTAGAATAAGGAAAAAGGCTATAAACATCCCTATAAAGATGATGGCCATTTGTTGTTTTTGAGTAGCACTCACTGCCTTAGTCCCTCCAGAAACGGTGTATAGTATCACCACAAGCCCTATGGTAATATTAAGCATTGTAAGATTCCACCCTAATACGGCAGATAAGATAATGGCAGGTGCATAAATAGTAATCCCTGCCGCAAGACTACGTTGTATTAAAAATAGAATAGCAGCAAGAGAGCGTGTCTTAAGGTCAAAACGTCCTTCTAGATATTCATAGGCAGTATATACTTTAAGTTTATGATAAATAGGGATAAAAACCAAGCATATAATCACCATTGCTATTGGCAACCCAAAATAGAACTGAACAAAACCCATCCCGCTATAAAAGCCTTGTCCTGTCGTAGATAAAAAAGTAATGGCACTTGCTTGTGTAGCCATAACAGATAAACCTACTGTCCACCACTTAGAGCTATTACCACCGCGTATGTACTCTTCTACATTTTGGCTTCCTTGAGTTTTGTATACTCCATAGAGTACAATAAAAATAAGTGTGCTTGCAAGAACAACCCAATCTAAAACATCCATACTAGTTGTATTGGGTCATTAAAAGGTAAAATAGTACAAAGTATAATAGATTTACTACTAGCACGACAGTATATGATTTTCTCCAAACATACTTAGACCCTTTGTTCATCTCTCTAGTTTTTAATTGTTTGTGCTTCATTTTTTCCTATAGAGAGCATATTTGCAAATAAGCGATAGGCCCCAGCAACGCCCGCTGGTAATTCTCTAAAAAAGCTTAAACCTGTATAAATATAATGTCCATCACCGTATGGCGCTACAAGTAAACTACCGTTTTTTGGGTCTTCTCCTTTATCATTCATAGAGAGAATAGGGGTGTATTCTTTTGCCCACTCGTTAGGGAAGTAGAGTCCGCGTTCTTGTGTCCATCCTTCAAAATCTTTTTGACCTAATTTGTTTGGGAAATTCATAATAGGATGATTTTTATCTAGTATGCGTACTTCGCTATACTCGTCGGTCACTCGGTCTCTAGATAACTGTAGTGGGTAGGGAGCACCTATTTTTGTATTTCCCCAGCGACCACTCGTGTTGTATTGCGCTATCATCGTACCACCTTTTTTTACATACTCTAGGAGTAGAGGCTGTGCTTGTTGCATTTCTTCTATCACATTGTAAGCACGTATCCCCACAACAACAGCATCAAACTGTTGGAGACTTTGTGAGGTAATTTCTTCGGGTTTTATAACGGCTACTTTATAACCTATTTGTGTTAAGTTTTCGGCTACGGCATCGCCTGCACCTTGTATATATCCTATATAATCTCCTTTACGTTGGATGTCTATTTTTACTGCTTTCGCGAAAGCAGGAAGAAACAAGCTCTGTAGTGGAATATGGTCATAATCTATACGTACAAATTCTCTGTCAAAACGCTTACCACCAGCCAAAAGTATCGGTTTTATATCGGTCTCACTTTGCCCATTAGGAGGTGTTATGGTAAAGATATAAGATTGTGTTTCATTTTTTTGAGAAAGTGTTACAGGAATAGAAGCAGGGCTACTTTTCCAATCGTTATTGAGTTCTAAGCTGAGATTACCTTTTACCTTGGCAGCGTGTGCCGTAACCGTAACGATAATTTCTCTAGGGGTATTGTTAGCGTAAATCTGTACTTTCTCTTCTAAAGCCACAGAAGCTTCCGGAACGATTTCAAAATATTGATACACTTCTCCCTTTACTCGGTCGTTGTATTTATATACGACAGGAATCTCGTAGGTAATAGGTACACCTTCTATTGTAAGTTGGTATTGTAAAGTCTGTGTTTTGGGCGTTTCAGGTTTACCTATTAGTGTACGGTTTTTTACGGTATACATTCCTAACTCTCCAGCCTCGTTTAACCAATAGGCATTAGTATGCGCTAGCGCAGGAGTGATGCTAAAAGCCATTTCTGAAGTATGCTTTTTATTAGTAAGTAGGGGAGAGGAAACATTTTTCTTTTTACCATCTACTCCTATGATATCAGAAAGAGTCACAGAAGCATTACTACGGTTTATCGCTTCTATTGTTACAGTAATGTCTTCTCCTAAAGAGGCTTTGTTTGTGTTAGTAACTCCTTCTAGGTATAAACCAGCACAGGCAGCAATAATAGTTTTTAAATCTTGAGATTTTACTGTTTTCCAATGAGAAGTAGGAAGTTTTTCTAAAAGGGCATAGGCTTTAACGAGTCCAGAAACAGAGGCCGCAGGATTTTTAAAATCAAAATCCTTTTCTACCTTAGCAAGTATCTTTCCTATGGGAGCCCCTCCGTTAACACGTTTCCAAGAGGTGTCTATACCGTCAAAAATAGTATTATTAGAAGGCATTTCACCTCGCAATAGTTCAAAATAGGTGTCACTTTCTCCACGAGAACCTGTATTTCCAAAACCTTGTGACTTATGTTGGCTTCTACTTAAAGAAGAGATTTCGGTATTAGACAAACCGTGTCCAGGGTAATAGGTACCTACATCTACTTTTATAAGATTGGATTTATCTGCTTTCGCGAAAGTTTCTTTACTCCCATAAAACCACCAAGAAGTATTAAAAAACTGACGTGTAGGCTGCCAAACATCTGTATGCTGCAATTGGTCGCTGTATTTACTCGTATCTCCAGCAAGGTCAAAGGCTTCTACACTTAACATTGCACTAGAGGTGTGGTGCCCGTGGGTGGTTCCCGGAGTGCGGTGGTCAAATCTGTTAATAATGACATCAGGCTTAAAAGTACGTATAGCCCATACCACATCACTTAAGACTTCGTCTTTGTTCCAGATAGCAAGCGTTTCATCAGGATGTTTAGAATACCCAAAATCATTAGCTCTAGTAAATAATTGCTCTCCTCCATCTGTAGCACGTGCCGCGAGTAACTCTTGAGTACGTATTACGCCTAGGAGTTCTCTAAGTTCAGGGCCTACAATATTCTGCCCTCCATCACCACGTGTAAGTGATAAATAGGCCGTGCGCGCTTTTACCGTATTTGCAAAATAAGAAATAGCCGTTGTATTCTCATCATCGGGATGTGCTGCCACGTATAAAACAGACCCTAAGAAATTAAGTTTCTTAATGTCTTCATATATCTGTGATGATGTTGGTTTTTTAGGTTGAATAGTAATTCCTTGTGCTAAGGAAGTCCTTACAAAAGCACTTATGATAAGGAGACTAAAGAGTACTGATTTTTGCATTTATAGTGGCTATAAGAATTCTCTCAAATATAACTAAAAACAAAACTGTTTTATACTCTTAGCTATTACTTTAACGTTTCTTTTTAAGGGAATAATGCGTCATTATTTTAACACGAATTCTCTTAACCTGCAAGAGACATTAATGTCTCATATACTTTATGAGTAGGTAATCCCATAACATTAAAGTACGAACCCTCTATATGGGTGACGGCTATATATCCAAACCATTCTTGTATGCCATATCCGCCTGCTTTATCATAAGGTTTGTAGTTGTCTATATAGTAGTTAATCTCTTCTTGAGAGAGCTCTTTAAAAGTAACTTGAGTAGTATCATTTACAATAACTTGTTTGTCTAGGGACGTAAAACATACACTTGTTATTACTTGGTGCGTTTTACCTGATAGACTGCTAATCATAGCAAAGGCCTCTTCTTTGTTTTCGGGTTTGTTAAGCGCCTTGTCTTTAAACCATACAATAGTGTCGCTCGTAATAAGAATATCGCTTGCTTGTAAATTTGTAAAAGCAGCCGCTTTTTGTTGTGCGAGATAGTCTGTTATTTGGGTACCTTGTAGGTGGTCAGGAAAAGACTCGTCTATAGGTTTAAGTTGTATCGTGTACTCTAGGTCTAATTCAGCAAAAAAAGCTTGTCTTCTAGGAGAGCCAGACGCGAGAATAATGGTTTTGTGTTGTAAGTATTTAGATAGCATAATGTAAAGTATATGAAAATAACGGAATGATGCAAACCCCTAAAAACATAATAACTTTAAGGAGTAAGGATAGTCTTTTAAACTGTTTTGTTGAGGTAGCCTCCCATAGTTGGGCGCATACATAGCCTAAGGGAATGATAATACCCATAAAAACAAGCACAATCATCTCGTTTCCACTATCTAGAAAACCAAAGCTATATACTGCAATAATAAATATTGTTATCAGTCCGATAACAGCCGTAAATTGAGCAGTCCGTTTTGTACCTAATAGGATAGGTAGGGTTTTGTAATGTGCGGCATAATCGCCTTGTGTGTCTTCTATATCTTTTACCAATTCTCGTAAAAGATTAATTAAAAAAGCAAAGATGGCAATGTCTTTTATAAAATGAATAATCGCTATTTGCTGGTCATAATTTTTTGGACTGATAAGCGGTACTATTTCAAAAATCCCTACGATAAGAAGTGACATTGCAACAAGTATACTCACAAGTATATTACCTACAATAGCTACCGATTTTAAAAAGCGTGAGTACAGATACAAACTAATACAAATACCTAAAAACCAAAGCGCATACAAAGGCTTTGAAATAATTATAGAAACAGTAGCCCCACAGCCTAAACCTATAAGGGTATGCAGGTAGTAAAGCTGTGTTGCTTTTTTTTTAGAAATATGTACTGCGACAATGCGTTTTGTAGGTTTGTTAATAGCATCTGCTGTAATATCATAAATGTCATTTATAATATACCCTCCAGCAGCAATAAGAACTGTAGCAGCTACAAGTAACCAAAACCCTAAAGAATCTAAACTCGTTTGTACTTCAAGAACCCTCAATACACCAAATTGTATAATGCATTGCGAAATAACAATGATTAAGAGGTTAGGGAATCTTATGAGTTTAAGGTAATGCATAGAAAACAATTTATTACTCTTTAGTAATAAGGCTATTGCAACCATTAGTAAAACCAAAATGTTGAGTAAGAAAAGAGGCTACCTCCTTATTCATACATAAGGGTATTGGTTAGGCTTGAGCATTCGTATGTAAATTCCACTTTCCTTGTACTTTAAGGACTTGCTCTATGACATCACGTACACATCCTTTTCCTCCATTTTTATGAGAAATATAAGCAGAGACTTCTTTAATTTCCATCACTGCATCTTGCGGACAGGTAGGTAAGCCTACTTTTTTCAATACAGGGTAATCAGGTATATCATCTCCCATATAAAGTATGTGTTCTAATGCAATATCATTGTCTGCACAATAAGAGTCTAGAAATTTCACTTTATCGTGTGCTCCTAAAAACACATCTTGTACGCCTAGCGCTTGTAATCTATTTCTAACTCCTTCATCAGTACCTCCTGAGATAATACATACATTATACCCTGCGTTTAGAGCTGCCTTAACGGCATACCCGTCTTTTACATTCATTACGCGATGCATTTCTCCTTGCGTAGTAACGTGTAGACTACCGTCTGTAAAAACGCCATCTACGTCAAAAATAAATGTACTAATTTGATGTAAATATTCTTTATAACTTTTTGCCATAATAAGTGCTAATCGCTTTAGAGAGTACTTTATATACTTCCTCTTGTTGTACGTTTGTTAGTTGTTCTAGGTGTGTTTTCATTGTTTCCTTGTCATTTCTCTTGGCAGGGCCTGTTTGTACCGTATTAGGATGGTATGCTAGTGCTTTTGTTGCCGTTGTATTAAGCAAGGGTCTGAGTATATCAAAAGACAGTTCGTTTTGAGTACATAAATCCTGCGCAATGGTAAAACAATGATTGGTGAAATTATTTACGAAAACCGCTGCAAGATGTAGTTTTTTTCGCTGTTCGCTAGATATTTCGGTAACATTTTCGCTTAAAGCGAAACCTAATTTTTTTAAAACACCTGCGCTAGTATCGTCGTGAGTTTCTATACAGATAGGAACTTCTTTAAACAGGACAGCCACTTCCTTAGAAAAGGTCTGCAAAGGATAAAAAACGCCGTAGTTTTTAAACGAAGACAATACACTCATAGGCACACTACCCGAAGAATGTACAAACACACCTGTTGTATACGGTATCTTTGTGCTTATCTCCTGTATTACATCATCTGCAACGAGTATCATCGTTATGTCTGATGGCAGGAGTAGGTCTATAGGTGTTGTTTGTGAGGCTAAATCGTTAAAATCGTTTAGGCTTTTTGTAGACCTTCCCGCAACTGCTTGTAGCGTGTATCCCTCTGCTTTTTGTAGCGCAGTAGCGATATGC
The DNA here is from genome assembly GCA_964548335.1 of uncultured Flavobacteriaceae bacterium. Lineage (GTDB taxonomy): Bacteria > Bacteroidota > Bacteroidia > Flavobacteriales > Flavobacteriaceae > Dokdonia. Next base: position 7,116 of record CAZJRA010000018.1, read on the forward strand.
CAAGCAACATTGCCCGTTCCTATAATGTTAATAGTTGTCATTATAGCAAAAGTACGTCATTTTCCTTGCTTGTTAAATTCCATTTTAAGAGTGCGTTTGAGGTGGTTATTTGCTAAGGGTAGGTTATCTTTGCTGTATAGAAAAACTTGCTTTGCTATGCAAAAAAAAATTGCCGCTTTTTTATTTTCTACACGTCTTATGGGACTGCTTT
>CAZJRA010000018.1:7336-11361 GCA_964548335.1 uncultured Flavobacteriaceae bacterium
TTGCTTATTTTGTAGCGATGGCAGTAGGGACATTTCTAGACCAAGGTCAAGAGACATCGCCAACGCCATACTCTAGATATTGGGTATATAACTCTTGGTGGTTTACGCTTATACATATCTTGTTTGTTATTAATTTCTTGGGAAATATTTTTCGCTTTAAGCTGTTGCGAAAAGAAAAAATAACAACCTTAATTTTTCACCTTTCGTTTATTTTAATTCTTATTGGTGCGGGAATCACACGCTATATAAGCTATGAAGGGGTTATGCCTATTACCGAAGGAACTTCTGAAAATACTTTTTTAAGTGAAAAAACCTATCTCGAATTATTGATAGACGGCGATTCTAACGGAGAGCGATTACGTCATACTGTAAAACCGTATGAGATAGATTTATCTCCACGATTAAATAATAACTTTACGTTGAATACCGATTTTAAGAAAGAACCTATTCAGGTAAAATTTAATCGATTTATAGATGGTGCTGAAGATGGTTTTGTAGAAGACGAAAATGGCGTGTGGCACATTAAGATTGTCGAAACAGGAAATGACAATACACGTCACGAGCACTTTCTAGTAGCAGGTGAGGTGGTTAGTATTCACAACATACTTTATGCTTTTAATAAACCTACAGATGGCGCTATAAATATAGGCTTTGATGGAGATAATTATACGTTTAGAACGCCCTTTGCAGGAGATGTAACCGTAATGGCTACGCAAGACAAGTCTAAAGTTGTAGAAGATATAGAACAACCTCTTAAGTTAAGAGCCTTATATAATCTAGGAGGGAAGCTACTGGTAGTTCCCGAGCCAGCCGTAAAAGGAAATACCGGCGTTGTAGAGAAAGATGTAAAAGAAAAAAATCAAGAAGATGCCCTTTTTGTAGATATTACAGCAGGAGGAGAGACAAAGACAGTTGCACTTCTAGGAGGACGTGGTTTTGATAACGATATGAAAACTATAGATGTAGGAGGGTATACCATGCATTTATCTTACGGTAGTAAGGCATTGCCATTGCCATTTTCTATAAAATTAAATGATTTTGTGGCAAAGCGCTATCCAGGAACAGAAAACAGTTATGCTTCTTTTGAGAGTAAAATAACGGTAGAAGACTCAGAGAATCCGTTTGATTACGATATCTACATGAATCACGTATTGGACCATAAAGGATTTCGATTTTTTCAAGCCAGTTTCTTTCCAGACGAGAGCGGAACCATACTTTCTGTAAGTCACGATTTTTGGGGTACTTGGGTGACTTATATAGGCTACTTTTTACTGTATCTAGGGATGATGCTCATTATGTTTGATAAAGGGTCTCGTTTTGGAGAACTCAAAAAGCAATTGGACAAGGTAAAGGCTAAAAAAGCAAAATTAGGTGTAATTATTTTAATGTTCGCTTTCGCGAAAGCGCTACCTACACAAGCACAGCAAATGACGACTGCTACCGATACTATCGCAAGCATTCAAAACGATACTGAGCAAATTATAAGTATCGCTCAGGAAAAACCAAATCACACTGCTCCCACAGCAAAAGAGGTAAACGACCTTATTGTTAAAACAGCTGTTTCTAAGGAGCACGCAGCCTTGTTTGGCCGTATGGTTATACAAGATGATGGAGGGCGTATGATGCCTATTAATACGTTTTCTAGTATGCTATTGCGTAAGTTGAGTAGGAGTGATACCTATCAAGGGCTTAATGCAGACCAAGTAATGCTATCTATGCTTCAAAACCCAGTATTATGGTATAATGCTGAGGTGATTTATCTAAAGAAAGGAAATGATAGTATACGTAGTATTATAGGAGTGCCTCAAGATGTCAAACGCTTTAAGGCGATGGATTTTATTACCGAAAACCTTGAGAACAAATTAGACCCGTATTTACCAGATGCGTATGCAGCAGCAACCCCTACAATTATAGATAAGGAGTTTAGAGATGTAAGCACACGTTTAGGTTTATTGAATCGTACCTTAGGAGGAAGTATTTTAAAGATTTTCCCTAAACCAGGAGATGGTAACAATAAATGGCTTTCATACGCACAGTTGGCAGAGTCGGGATATAAAGGGATGGATAGCCTTTATAGTAAGCAAATTGTTCCTTTGTATTTAAACAGCTTGCGCGAAGCGCATAATACAGGAGATTACTCTAAGGCAGAAATGTTTCTTACGAGTATTGCTTCTTTCCAAAAGAAATTTGGGACAGATATTATCCCATCTGATGAGAAGATAGATGCTGAGATACATTATAACAATAACGACCCTTTTAAGAAGCTATATTGGTTGTATATGCTTGCTGCTATTTTTATGATGATTTTTGTGATTATCCAAATTTTTAATCCTACTAAGTTTACCTCTTTTATGACTAAAGTAGGAGCTGTCTTCATTATTATCCTGTTTTTAGGACACACAGCTTCTTTAATATGGCGTTGGTATATATCAGGTCACGCCCCGTGGAGTGATGCTTATGAGTCGGTACTTTATGTAGGATGGGCAACAATGTTTTTTGGTCTTGGTTTTGGTCGTAAAAGTATGCTTACCATCGCAAGTACTGCTTTTGTAGCTAGTTTTATACTATGGGCAGCAAGTATGAATTGGATGAACCCAGAAATTGCAAACCTACAAGCAGTTCTAAATAGCTATTGGCTTATGATACATACAGCAGTAATTGTTGCTAGTTATGGCCCTTTTACTCTCGGTACAATTTTAGGTACAGTGTCTTTACTCTTAATGATTTTTACCAATGAAAAGAATAGAGAGCGTATGGACCTCAATATAAAAGAGCTTACCCTTATTAATGAGATGGCACTTACAGTAGGAATGATACTCTTAGCCATTGGTACTTTTCTTGGAGGGCAATGGGCTAATGAGAGTTGGGGACGCTATTGGGGTTGGGACCCTAAAGAAACGTGGGCGTTAATCTCACTTATCGTATACGCTTTTGTAATACATATGCGTCTTATTCCAGGGTTGAGAGGGAAATGGTTGTTTAACCTATGTTCCATTATCGCTCTAGGGAGTATTATGTTTACCTATTTTGGAGTGAATTATTACCTGTCAGGTTTACACGCTTATCAGAGTGGGGGAGATATTGCAGGGCAAAAGATTGTAATTACTGTAGGTGTTATTACTGTGCTAGGAATAGCTTCTTATTGGAAGTATAAGAAATACTATAAGAAGGCGAAGTCTTAGTTTTCTCAGAATTACAAGGCTAGTATTTAACTAGAAACTTTTCGCTACCTTAGTAAGGTATCTACTTGATTATAAAATCGGATAGAAAACGTACTAACGAATGAAAATATTATTTACTTCTTTCTTGCTTTTCATTGCATATACTAGTTTTTCGCAATCGAAAGAATTAGTTATTCTTGATACTTATTCTAAAAAGCCAATTGATTTAGCACAAATTTTTTATCCAAACTTAGATGTTGGAAGCATATCTAATGCAGATGGTAAAGTCAAAATACCATTATTAGAAAGCGATATCATTATATCGCACGTAAATTATAACTCACGTAAATTTACTTTTAATTCTTTTAAACAAAAGGATACGTTGTTTCTTGTACATAAAAGAAATCAGTTAGAAGAGGTTGTCATTTATGATTTAGATTTAAAACAGAAATTTGAGGACATTATAACGAATAGTTATCTAAAGAAGTACTCAACAAAAAAAGTAATACATAATTGTACCTATAAGGAAACGTTTAAGGTCAATGATTCATTGTCGAGATTATTTCAAGTACAGTTAGATTGGTTTAGCGAAAACTCACTTTTCCAAATAGATAAAATAATGGATAAACAAAACATGATTCATTTAGAATCGGTTGATTATTCTAAAATTTTAGAATTGGATGATTTATTAACTACGTCTAAAGCGGCCTACGTCGAAAATGAACTGTTTTTTCAATTTGCACACTTAAATCTTCTGTTGGATTTACTTATTAATCTAACGGAAGATTATGAGATAAAATCCGTACAAAAAAACGAAAACACAAATACGGTATACTTTAATGCAAGCTTAAGGCAAGATGGAAA
>CAZJRA010000019.1:0-11223 GCA_964548335.1 uncultured Flavobacteriaceae bacterium
TTCGAAAACTAGGTAACCTTGATAATAAAACCGTCGTCGACATAGGTGCCGGACCTTATGGATACTTTTCTTTTATTATCGCTGGAAAAACACCCGCTAAAAAAGTAATCGCCGTGGACATTGATGAGGAGGCAGTCAAATTCATGAAGGATGCCATTAAATTGCTCCCGGAAGCCAGACGAGATAAATTTGAAACTAGACTTGTCAAACCCGATGATCCGATGCTCAACACAAGTGAAGCGGATGTGGTACTGATCGTTAACACGGTTACCTACTTTGAAGATGCTGTTGATTATCTAACCAATTTACGACGAGGAATTTCCGATGGAGGCCGTTTGTTTATTATTGATTTTAAAAAAAGAACAACCTCCATTGGACCCAATGTCTCCGAACGGATGGCCATTGGTGAACTCGAAATTGTACTTAAAAAAGCAGGATATGATACACCGCTTACTATTATTAACGAACGACTGCTCCTAGAAGCAAAACGACTGTTATTATTTTCAGATAAGTCTGCAGAAGAGATAGCGTTTGAGTTAGGGTATAAAGAAGGAGCGCACTTTTCTAAATTTTTTAAAACACATACAGGACTGCCTCCTGTGAGCTTTAGGGAGCAAAAACTAGCGTAATAAAAAAACCGTCTAAAGTTTTTTAGACGGTTTGATCTTTTGAAAAGTAGTATAGACTTATCTTACTACTAAGTTATAATGAGGTGTTGGGTTTAATGGGCAAAAATACACATACTCACCTTTAGCAAGTGTTACTTCGTTTGTTAATGAAGTACTTCCTGTTGCTACAGGAGCTTTTACGTAAGCTGCTTTTATGTGGTTAGCTTGATCTGTTTTTCCTTTAGGAGCAAGAACAAAACCAACTTGGTGATCTACATCTTTGTTTGCAATTTCAAAAACATAAGTACCTTCAGTTAAGTTAAGCTCTTTTGTCATGAACTCACCTGAAGTTTGTGTTAAAGAGATTTTCTTTGCTTTTTTCATTGGCATTTTCTCTTTCGTCATTGTCTTCTCCACTGGAGCTGCTTTTTCTACAGTTTTTACGTCTTGCTTACAAGAAGTAAAAGTCATAAGACCTAATACGGCAATAGCTACTAATTTTTTCATAATGTATTTGTTATAAGGTTATTTTTAAGGAGTACAAAGATGGTAGTTGGGGAGTTGTATAGACTTGTATATTACTTACGATACATTGTATATTGTTCTCAAAATACCAGAAAACAGTAAAAAATAAATAATTTGCAATTCTATTCTGGCTTTCAATAAAGCTTTTCTAATTATCATTAAATTGTAAATCAAAATTTAATTCTTAACAGAAATCATAAGTAATTGTAAGACTATGAATTACACTCAGACACAGGCAGCACTTGGGGGTGTTGATATTTATATCATCGACCAAATTTTAAAAAACAAATACTTACCCAATGAAACTATCTTAGATGCAGGCTGTGGTGAGGGTAGAAATCTAAAATGGTTTTACGCAAATGGCTATAACATTTCGGGTATTGATGCAGATGCTGCTCGTCTTGAAAAAGCTAAGCTAGTATACCCTACTAATGAGTCTCAGTTTCAAGTAGGGAATCTTGATAGCTTGCCTTACGGCGAAAATGAATTTCACCATGTCATCTGTAGTGCTGTATTACATTTTGCCGAAAACGAAGCGCATTTTTTTAAGATGTTTTCAGAGCTATGGAGAGTTTTAAAGCCTAACGGTATTTTGTTTATACGTATGGCTTCAGATATAGGGCTAGATGGGAACACTCCTTTTTTAAAAGAAAGTAAGACGAATAGAGTAGGAAGCTATTTTTTAACTCGTGATACAATAAGCCAATTGGCGAACATCCATAATTTTGAATTAGTAGAGCCTATTAAAACCACAAATGTTCAAGATAAAAGAGCAATGACAACACTTGTTCTTCGTAAGATGTAATGATTGTTACAATTTTTAATAGCAAAGCCTTTATCTTAGCAACTCGTATTTAAAATAAGAATATGACGAATTTATTATCTTTACTTCTTAGTACATTTTTAATGCTTACGGGCTGTTCAAGTGAAAACAATACAAGTCAGGCAAGAGAACTAATGATAAATGATAGTGCCTCTAAAGCAAGTATTGTGAGCGTGACTTCGTTTGGGAATCCAGGAGATTACACGTTTACCGTAGGGATCGCTAGTCCAGATACAGGATGTGATCAATATGCAAATTGGTGGGAAGTTATAACAGAAAATGGCATTTTAATTTATCGTAGGATTTTAGGTCATAGTCACGTAAATGAACAACCAGTTATACGCTCAGGAGTAGGAGTTGTTATTGATGAAAATCAGGTAGTGATTGTAAGAGCACATATGAATACTTCTGGATATGGTACAACCGTATTTAAAGGGTCTGTCTCTAGTGGTTTTACTCAGGATACACTCGCTTCAGATTTTGCAAATCAGTTAGCAACTCAAGAGCCTTTGCCTACTAATTGTGCGTTTTAATTTATAGTTAAAAATTAACCATTCTTTATCAACTAATGAAAAGAAGAAATTTTATCAAAAAGACTGCATTAACCTCTATAGGAACTATAGTAGGAGCAGAGATTGTGTTTGCTAATATGATGCCCGAAGGCTATGAGCCGTTAGCACTTCAAGACCCAGACCCTTTTAAATTGTTTGATAAAAACAAGGAGATGGTTGTCTTAAATGACAGACCTTGGAATATGGAGGCACAAGCACATCTTCTTAATGAAAAGGTAACGTCTAATCAGTTTATGTTTATTCGTAATAATGGTAAAATTCCTGAAAATATAGATGTAAAGAACTGGAAAATTACATTTGACGGAGAATCTGTAAAGCCCCTAAAACCTATACTTTAGAAGAGCTAAAGACCAAGTTTACACAACATACTTATCAATTAACGCTAGAGTGTGGCGGAAACGGGCGTAGTGAGTTTGACCCTCCTGCAAAAGGGAATCAGTGGACAGTAGGAGCTGTCTCTTGTGCCACTTGGACGGGAGTACGATTACGTGACGTTTTAGAAGACCTAGGAATTACAGATAATGCTGTTTATATAGGATATCACGCGGCAGACACCCATTTAAGCGGCGACCCTAAAAAAGAGCCTATTTCAAGAGGGGCTCCTATGGCTAAAGCATTACAAGATGAAACCTTGCTTGCTTTTAAAATGAATGGAGAAGATATTCCACTAGCACACGGATACCCATTGCGACTTGTTGCAGGAGGATGGCCGGCATCTGTTTCTGGAAAATGGATTACAGGAATAAGCGTGAGAGATAGAGTACACGATGGTACAAAAATGACAGGTACTGCTTACAGAGTCCCTTGTGAGCCTGTAGCGCCTGGAGAGAAGGTAAAGGACGAAGATATGTGTATTATAGAGTCTATGCCTGTAAAGTCGTTAATTACCTATCCTAAATCGGGCGCAACTATAGAAGAAGGGAAGAAATTAAATATAAATGGACACGCTTGGGCAGGAGAGCTTACGGTTCAAAAAATGGAGTACTCTATAGACTTTGGTTCAACTTGGCAAAGCTGTACTATCGAACCTGCTGTAAATCGTCTTGCGTGGCAGCATTTTTCGGCCAGTATTGCGTTTCCTAAAAAAGGATATTATGAGGTATGGGCAAGAGCAACAGATAGTCGTGGAGCTAGTCAACCTATGATTTTACCGGGATGGAATCCTAAGGGATATTTAAATAATGCGTGTCATCGTATAGCTGTAAAAGTGAAATAATGGCCGATAAGCATCAAGAATTTAAAGACAGTGTAAAAACCATCTATCACGGTATGGTTGCTGCATTCTGTCTTATAGCTATACTAGCCTGTTTATTAATTTATGGCGTGATAGACCCTAGTTTTTCTGCTTTTCGCGAAAGCAAAACAGACACAAATTATACTGCTGTAGCGGAAGATGATGATAAAATAGAAAACGGAATTCACCTACGTACAGGCCTTAAAGAAGGTGTGGGGCTTATGGAGACCGTTAATAATTGTACAAATTGCCATTCTGCAAAGTTAGTGACTCAAAATAGGATGGATGCTACTCGTTGGGCAGCAACGATAGATTGGATGCAGGAGACACAAAACCTATGGGACTTAGGAAAAAACGAAGAGATTATTATTAATTATCTAGTAACAAATTATCCGATTAAGAAAAAGGGGAGACGGGCAGCCTTAGAAAATATAGAGTGGTATGACTTGGAGGATTAGTATTTTTATAATGGTATTGATAGGACTGGCTTCTTGTAAAGAGAAGAAACAGGAAGAAATCCCTGTTGTAGTTGTAGAAGCACCTGTTAAGCCTGCTACCTATACTAGTTTAGACCACCTTATAGAGGCAGAAGAGTTAAAAGAAATACTGCACGAGCCTACGGTAAAGATTGTTCATTTTGGAAGAGAAAAGCAATACAAAGAAGGACATATAGAGGGCGCCTTAAATGTGTGGCGTACAGATATTACAGACGCATCTTATCCTTACGGAGGAATGATGTGCTCAAAAAATCAATTAGAAAACCTATTGAGTAGTAAAGGGATTCAGACTAACGATTTAATAGTAGTGTACGACCACGTTGCTTCTTGTGATGCAGCGAGATTTTGGTGGGTGCTAGAAAACTACGGATTTCAAAATATTAAAATTTTAAATGGAGGGATAGATAGTTGGAGTGCTATAGGAGAGAAGCGTACTCGCGAAACCCCAATTGTAGCGAAGAGTAACTTTAAGTTGCCACAAGAAACACCCCTGACTTCTTATGTAGATAAAGAAGAAATGGTAGCACTTATAGATAGAGAGATTCCACCTGTTATTTTAGATACACGTACTCTTAATGAGTATACAGGATTAAGGAGAAAAAAAGGGGCTAAGCGAGGAGGACGTATACCTGGGAGTATTTTTATGGATTGGGCAAATGCGGTAAATCACTCAGGAGATAAGAAATTTAAGAGCTATAAAGACTTAGAAGCTATGTATGCAGGGATTATTCATAATAAAGAAGAGCCTGTTATTGCTTACTGTCACTCTGGAGTGAGGTCTGCCCATACTACTTTTGTTTTAACAGAATTATTAGGGTATAAAAATGTAAGGAATTATGATGGTTCTTGGACAGAATGGTCACAGTTTAAAGAGTATACTAAAGAGCGAGATAGTATAACGACTATATTACAATAAACTATGGAAAAATATTTAAACGGTTTTAAAGATGCCTTTTTGGGCACTATTGATTGGACTTTGCAATCTATCTTATTTGAAGTCCCTTGGTATACAAACTATTTTTACGGATTGATAGCGATATCGCTATTAGTTTGGGTATTAGAAATGGTTTTTCCGTGGAGAAAAGAGCAGTCTGTTTTTAGAAAAGACTTTTGGCTAGATGGGTTTTATATGTTCTTTAACTTTTTTATTTTTTCGGTAGCGATTAGTGGGTTTTACAAACTTCTAAACCTAGGGTTTTCAGACATAGGAATTACAGATAAATCACTAGCATTGTTTGACCCTTCTGGATGGCCTATGTGGGTTCAATTACTTGTGTTTTTTATCCTACTAGACTTTGTGCAATGGTTTACACACACACTTCTGCATAAATATTCGTTCTTTTGGAAATTCCACAAAGTGCATCATAGTGTTAAAGAAATGGGATTTGCAGCACACCTGCGTTACCATTGGATGGAAAACATACTCTATAAGCCTTTAAAAACGTTTGCTGTGATGATATTGTTTGGCTTTGAGCCAGAACAAGCGTATATCGTTCACTTTATTGCTATTACCATTGGTCACTTTAACCACTCTAATATTAAGATTACTTGGGGGCCATTAAAGTATGTTGTTAATAACCCTGTGATGCACTTGTATCACCACGCGTATGATTTACCTGAAGGAAGGTATGGAGTAAATTTTGGGATTAGTTTAAGCCTTTGGGATTATATTTTTAAGACAGATTATGTTCCTGAAGATAGTGGTACGATTGAACTAGGTTTCCCTGGAGATGATAAGTTTCCAAAGGATTTTGTAGGGCAAAGTACCTATGGTTTTAAGAAAGGCCAAGATTAATTACTTAGCCGCCTATAGCAATCATACTTCTGTTTTTTTCGTATTGAGTAGGGTCTTTAAATTGTTCTAAGGTCTCCATCCCACCACGAATTTTGTGTTTCCCTTTCATTGCTTTTTCCACAAGAGCATCTATAGGCTCTCCTGCACGTAAAGCCGTTAGTAAATCGGTTTCTGTAGCAGAGAATAAACAGTTTTTTATACGCCCATTTGCGGTAAGTCTAATCCTATTGCAACTATCACAAAAAGGATTTGTAACGGTGCTTATAATGGCAAAAGTACCTTTATATCCGTTTACCTTATAGTTCTTAGACGTATCATTAGGCCTGTCTGTAATTCTTTGGACGTCTGCTTTCGCGAAAGCACTATCAACACGAGTCATAATCTCTTGATAGGAGACAAGCTTAGAGAGATTCCATTTGTTTCCGTCAAAAGGCATAAACTCTATAAACCGAATGTGGATAGGGTGATTTTTGCTGAGGTTGATAAAGTCTATAATTTCGTCTTCATTAATACCTTTCATTAGTACACAGTTGAGTTTTACCTCAAAACCATTCTCTACAAGTTCAAAAATGTTTGCATAAACACGGTCAAAGTAATCTCTTCTAGTAATGCTCTTAAAACGTTCTGGGATTAAAGAATCTAGACTCACATTAATATGTCGTATTCCTAGCTTTTTAAAATGCTCAATATGCTTATTGGTCGTTATAGCATTGGTGCTTATGGCTAGCTCTACAGGGAGAGAGGCTAGTTTTTCTAGTATTTCTGGAGCATCTTTTCTTACTAAAGGCTCACCTCCTGTAAGACGTATTTTTGTAACCCCTTCTTTTACAAAAAACTGTGCGATGGTATAAATCTCCTGAGCAGTCATTAAATGCGATTTAGGAGAAAGCGGGATTCCATCTGAAGGCATACAGTAGGTACACCGTAAGTTGCATCGCTCTGTAAGCGAAATTCTTAAATAGGTATGCTGACGGCCAAAGGTATCTTGTATCATAAAAAACGGTTAATCGTGTCTGCCTCCTTGAATAACTTTAAATAGGTGTAATGCAGCGGGAAAGATAGCATCCATAGACTCCGAAGCGCCCTTTGTAGAGCCTGGTAATGCAAGAACAAGGGTGTTGCCTATCATTCCTGCAATACTTCTAGAAAGCATCGAGTAGGGGGTGCGGTTTTGGCCATAACTTCTAATGGCTTCTTCCATCCCAGGGATAGGTCGCTCTAATAAGGGTTGTAATGCCTCTGGCGTTACATCTCTAGGAGATAAACCTGTGCCTCCTGTAAATATGATTAAGTCTATACCGCTAGATTGGTAGCTTGTGGTTTTTTCTTGTATTTGTTCTTTTTCGTCTGGGATTACTTGGTAGTCTGCAATTTCAACGCCTATAGCTTCTAGTTTTGAGATAATAGCTTTGCCTGCTTTATCTTCTTTTGTTCCTGAAGAAATAGTGTCAGAACATACAATAACAGCTGCTTTTATAGCGTGGTTTAAGTCTTTTTTATAATCGCTTTTACCGCCTCGTTTTTCTAATAGCTTGATGTGATGAATCTCTACACCTTTATCTATAGGCTTGAGCATATCGTACATATTAAGCGCCACGATACTGGCTCCGTGCATTGCTTCTACCTCTACACCTGTTTTGTAAATAGTTTTTACCGTAAAGTCTATGGTAATCTCAAGTCCGTTTATAGTGTATTCTATCCCTGTAAATTCTATAGGCATAGGATGGCAGTCGGGAAGTAATTCAGGTGTTTTTTTTACGCCCAAAAGCCCTGCAGCTTTACTCATTGCAAATACATTGCCTTTAGGAACGGTATCATTCTCTAAAGCAGTAATGGTCTCTTGTTTGCTAACCTTTACAGTAGCTTGCGCAGTTGCGATACGCAAAGTGGTGTTTTTATGTGTTATATCTACCATTGTTTCTTATTGGTTTACTTTCCACTGGTGGGTGTCGTTATCAAACAATTCTTTGCCAAAAACGGGAGCCTTTTCTTTAATTGCTTCTACGATGGTTTCTAAAGCTTCAAAAACTACTCTTCTATGTGGGGCAGACACAAATACAAACAGACATACCTCGCCTGTTTTTACCTCGCCTAGACTATGGTAAATATGCATACACGTAATCTCATAGGTATCAAAAATAGATTCTCTAATGTCATAAAAGGCTTTGTTTGCCATTTCTTCATAAGCACTGTACTCAATAGCCGTTACGGTCTTACCATCTATAGTGTCTGCACGTACTTGCCCTAAAAATATGTTATGAGCACCTATGCTAGTTTTTGATTGGTGCTTTGCTATCGAGTTTGCAATAAAGTCTGGAGTGATAGCTCCTTGTATAAATACGTTTTTTGTTTTGCTCATTATATATGCTGTGTTATTTGTACAAGTTTTCAACCTCCTGCAAAGGGAGGTAGTAATGCGATTTCTACTTCTTTAGAAATAGTTGTTTTTTGGTCTACAATAGTGTGGTTTACTGCTACATTGTATTTTTGGATTGCTAGTGCAGGATATTCCTGAGTTAAGCGATGTATAAGTTGTTCGACACTACTTGTTTCAATCGTAAGATGCTCATCTGTCTTTGCTGTGATTTCAGCTATTTGACCAAAATATTTGATATGTACTTTATGTTGCATCTTTTTTATGTTTTAAACTCTTGCTGATTTATAAAAGAAGTGGCTTGAGCATTTAGTTGTTCAAACTGTGCAATCATTTTCTTGCCGTAAGGTGTTAACTGCATCCCGCCACCACCATTGCCTCCTGTAACGGTAGTTGTTATAGGTTTGTCACTACCATCATTTACACTTTTTATAAGGTCCCAAGCTTTTTTGTAAGAGATATTTAGCTGTTTTGCAGCTTTACTTAAAGAACCTAGTTCGTCTATGGTTTTTAATAGGCGAACACGCCCATTACCTAAAAACGATGCATTATCAGTTTCTATCCATACCTTATGTTTTATCGTATATCCCATCTCTTTAGTTAGGTAATAATAATACATTTACACTGTCACCTTGATGTATAGTATTTACACCTTCTGGTAAATACACAAGGGCATTTGCGACAGCAAAAGATTTTAGCATTGAAGAGGCTTGTCCTTCTAATATTTTTACAGTTTCAGTTTGATTTTGAGAAACACTCACAAAGGCTTTTAAGAATTGTGCTCTAGTATCGTTTTTGGTAAAGCTATTTTCACATACTAACTCTTGTCTACGTACAGGGGAAGCTTCTTTTCTAGAATATTTTACGAGAGCGAGAGCGACATATACATAAAAACAGCTAAGTGCAGAAGCAGGATTTCCTGGTAAGGCAAACACAAAACGATGGTCTTTATGACCAAAATATAGTGGTTTTCCTGGTTTTTGTTTTACTTTATAAAAGACTTCATTAACACCTATGTTTTGAAGTGCTTTTCCTACAAAGTCGTAATCTCCTACAGAAATTCCGCCTGATACTAGGGTGAAATCATAGGTGTCTAGTGCTTTGCTTAATAACTGATGCGTTGCGTCATAATCGTCTATAACCTTGTGGATATCTACCGTGCGTATTCCTAAGCTCGCTAATGCGTTTTGTAACATAATAGCATTGCTTTCGTATACTTGCCCTGCTTGTAGGGGTTGCCCTACAGTTGCTAGTTCATTGCCTGTAACTACAATCGCTACGGTAGGTTTTGCATATACTGTTATTTCTTGTATGCCTAGTCCTGCTAAAAAACCGATGGTACTTGCCGTAATACCAACACCTTCTTTTAGAGCTAGAGTGTCTTTTTTAATTTGCTCTCCTATAGGGCGTATATTACTCCCTAGTTTGATAGTATCGTCTATGGTTATGGTGTTTCCTTGTTTAGAAACGAGTTCTTGTTTTATAACTGCATTTGCGGTGTCTGGAACTGGAGCCCCTGTAAAAATACGAACGGCTTCACCTTCTAAGAGTTGATAATTAGAAGCATCTCCGGCCTTTGTTTCTCCTACTACAGTAAAGTTATTGTTGTTTTTGTAATGAATGGCATAACCATCCATTGCAGATTGTCTAAATGGCGGAAGACTTATAGGAGCCTTAATATCTTGAGCCACTATATACCCTAATGCTTTTTCTAGGGAAATAGTCGTTGTTTTAGAGGTCGGAGTTACCGTTTCTAAAACTAGAGATATCGCTTTTTCTACTGTAATCAAAATTTTCGTTATATTCACTCAAATATAACGAATTCAATCTATATCCCTCTTTGTAATCAAGGATAACTGTAAAGAAAATAAAGTATGATGAGCATATTTATTTTATGTATTCTTTTTTTTGTTATAGCAACCTTGTATTCTTCGGTGGGCTTTGGAGGAGGGTCGAGTTATCTAGCGATTCTGGCTCTTATTGCCGTTTCTTTTTTTGAGATGCGGTCGCTTGCTTTGCTATGCAATATTATCGTGGTAAGTGGGAGTACTTATTGGTATATAAAAAAAGGTCATTTTAAGATTTCAGAGTTTTTACCTTTTATTGTTTCTAGTATTCCTATGGCATTTTTAGGAGCGTCTTTTAAACTAAGTGAAAACCTCTTTTTTGTTATACTAGGGATTGTCCTAATGATGGCTTCTTTTTTTCTTATTTGGCAGACTATGATATCTGCTAAAGTGGATGAGAAGAGGACGGTAAGTTATTCTTCCGTATTTAATTATATATTAGGAGCTGCAATAGGCTTGCTTTCTGGAATGGTAGGCATAGGAGGAGGTATTTTTTTAGCACCTATATTACATTATTTTAAATGGGGTACGTCTTTAAAAATAGCAGCGCTTGCGAGTTTTTTTATTCTCGTAAACTCCATTTCTGGATTAGGTGGCCTTGTTTTTTCTGGCACATTCGAGGTTCCTATTTGGACCTTGGTATTTTTAGGTTTAGCAGTGTTTATAGGAGGACAAGTAGGAGTACGGTTGAGTTTTGTTAAGCTTTCGCCGAAAGGTATCAAACTACTAACAGCTCTTTTGGTTTTTATTGTCGGGCTTAGAATTATATTGATACATAGCTTGGATATGTTTTAACAGTCCAAGTAGTTAACTTCGTATTTTTTGTTCCCATTTCCAAGCGCTTGCAATAGCCTCATCTAAACTGCTTTGTGATTTCCAACCTAGCACGTTATTTGCTTTTGGCGTGTCTGCATAAGCCACCGTGATATCTCCCACGCGTCTAACTAC
>CAZJRA010000020.1:0-11159 GCA_964548335.1 uncultured Flavobacteriaceae bacterium
TTGCAATTCCAAAACCTCCTACCAGAAGTGCAAAGCCACCTATACCCCACCCTATTTTTGTTAGGATTCCTATAATATTATCTATAAAATCTGTAAACCCCTTAAGTTGGTTGATAAAAAAATTACTCACCTCATCAGCCTTAATACCTCTCTTGTTTCGTAATTTTTGTTCTACAATTGCCGCAAACTCATCAGTATCCATACCTGTTTCAGGTAATAATATAATCTGAGGAAACGTAGTCCTATTATTATCTCCATATATTCTTCTAGTAAGATTTGCTGGCAATAAAACGGCTTCATCCTTAGATTTACCTATAGCGCCTGCACCTTCCTTTTTCAACACGCCTATTACCGTAAGTTTTCTACTAAAAATACGCACTTTCTTGCCTACTGCGCTTACTCCATTTCCAAACAACTTATTTTTAATCTCATTGCCTAAAACAATCACACTTGCTCCTGACACAGACTCTGCTTCATTAAAATAACGCCCTTTTTCTAATTGTAAAGCTTCAATCTCATAATATCCATCTGTAGTAGCTCCTATGTCTACATTCTCTATCACCTCATCATTATACTTAATTGTTTGAGAAGGCACATTAATAACGTAAGCCATTGCTTTTACATCGGGTAGAGTCTTGTCTAAATATTGAAAATCTTCATATTTCACAAGAGGAAATTGTTCACTCTTCCACTCAGGGATATCACTAGGGCCAAAAGAAATATGGCACAACAACATCGTGTTTTGATCTAAAGAAGATAAGCTCCCTTTAATCTCTCGTTCTAAAGAATCTACAGCTGCAAGAACCCCTATAATTGAGAAAATACCGACGGTTACCCCCATAAGTGACAGGAAGGTACGAAGCTTATTATTACGCAAGGCGTTAAGCGCAAATCTAAAACTTTCTTTAAGTACTCGTAAGTATATAAACATGAAGAATTCTCTAAAAATTAAAGATAAGACGTATATGTTGAAAATATGTTACAACTTATTAAAATTTAGATCTAACAAGCCCTAGACAGAAGACGTGAAATACCTATTTTTGTAGCTTATACTAATAGTATTTATAATTTTATCATGAGTGACATAAAAAAAGCGGGATCCGCACTAGTTTCTGTATTTAGTAAAGATGGACTAGCTCCTTTAGTTCAAAAAATGCACGAACTGGGCATTACTCTATATTCTACAGGAGGAACAGAGAAATTTATTAAAGATTTAGGCATCCCTGTTGTTGCAGTAGAAGATGTAACCTCATACCCTTCCATATTAGGCGGTCGTGTAAAAACATTACACCCTAAAGTTTTTGGAGGAATCCTTAATAGACAAGATCACGAAGGAGATGTTGCTGAAATGGAACAGTTTGAAATCCCACAATTAGACATTGTGATTGTAGATTTATATCCTTTTGAAAAGACAGTAGCTTCTGGAGCACCAGAACAAGATATTATCGAAAAAATTGACATAGGAGGTATCTCTTTAATACGTGCTGCTGCAAAAAACTTTAAAGACACTCTTTGTGTTTCTTCTATGGAAGATTACAATGAGGTTTTAGAAATACTTACTAAAAATAGTGGAGGAACCACAATGGCAGATCGCAAACGATATGCTGCCAAATCTTTTGCAGTTTCTTCTCATTATGACACTGCAATCTTTAATTATTTTAATAAAGATAATGACATCGCTGCACTTAAAATAAGTGAAAACAAAGGGAAGTCACTACGCTACGGAGAAAATCCACATCAAAAAGGGTTCTTCTACGGAGATTTTGACGCTATGTTTGACAAGCTTCACGGTAAAGAGCTATCATACAACAACCTATTAGATGTAGACGCTGCTGTAAATTTAATGAATGAGTTTACAGGAGAGGCTCCTACTTTTGCGATTTTAAAACATAATAATGCTTGTGGTTTTGCGCAACGCGATTCTATACACCAAGCATATACAGATGCGCTTGCAGGAGACCCTGTATCTGCTTTTGGAGGAATCTTAATTGCTAATACCGAGATAGACCAAGCAACTGCACAAGAAATACACAAGCTATTTTGTGAAGTAGTGATAGCTCCTTCTTTTTCTAAAGATGCTCTAGAAACACTTAAAGGGAAAAAGAATAGAATTCTTTTAATCCAAAAAGAAATGACACTTCCGGAAACTACAATAAGAACATGTCTTAATGGTGCACTAGTTCAAGATAGAGACTCTAAAACAGATACTAAGGAAGGGTTAACACAAGCTACAAACAGTACACCTTCAGATCGTGAGTTAGAAGATTTATTATTTGCTTCTAAAATTAGCAAACACACGAAGTCTAACACAATTGTAATTGCCAAAAACAAACAACTTTGTGCTAGTGGAACAGGACAAACATCACGAGTAGATGCTTTACGACAAGCCATAGATAAGGCGACATCATTTGGCTTTAATTTAAAAGATGCGGTAATGGCAAGTGATGCTTTTTTCCCTTTCCCAGATTGTGTTGAGATTGCAGATAACGCAGGAATTACTTCTGTAATACAACCTGGAGGGTCTATAAAAGACCAACTCACGATAGATTATTGTAACAACAATAATATGTCTATGGTATTAACAGGAACTAGACATTTTAAGCATTAAATAGAAAAAATCAAGCTTTCGCGAAAGCGTTACATCTATACTTCCATTTATGGGCTAATTGTTGTACATTTAGCTAAAGTCTAGAAAAAAGAGAATAACACTTAAATAATACGCATCCTATGGGGTTTTTTGATTTCCTTACTGAAGATATAGCTATTGACCTCGGAACGGCAAACACTCTTATTATACACAATGGTAAAGTAGTAGTTGATAGTCCGTCTATAGTAGCAAGAGACCGCATTACAAAAAAGATTATTGCGGTAGGTCAGGAGGCTGCCCAAATGCAAGGAAAGACTCACGAGAACATTAAAACCATACGCCCTCTTAAAGATGGAGTTATTGCAGATTTTGATGCTAGTGAGCAAATGATAAGTATGTTTATCAAAGAGATCCCTGCTTTAAAGAAAAAATTAATCCCACCTTCGTTACGCATGGTAATTTGTATCCCTTCTGGTATTACAGAAGTAGAGATGCGTGCTGTAAAAGAAAGTGCTGAACGAGTAAATGGAAAAGAAGTATACTTAATTCACGAGCCTATGGCTGCAGCGATAGGTATAGGAATAGATATAAAACAACCTAAAGGAAATATGATTGTAGATATAGGTGGAGGTACTACCGAAATCGCAGTTATTGCCCTTGGGGGGATTGTTTGTGACAAGTCTGTAAAAATTGCAGGTGATGTATTTACAAATGATATCATTTATTATATGCGTACGCAGCATAACCTTTATGTAGGAGAGCGTAGCGCAGAAAAGATTAAAATACAGATAGGAGCTGCGACAGAAGACCTAGAGGTACCACCAGAGGAAATGAGTGTTCAAGGACGTGATTTACTTACTGGAAAACCAAAACAGGTACAAATATCGTATAGAGAAATTGCTAAGGCTCTAGACAAATCTATTTTAAGAATAGAAGACGCTGTTATGGAAACCTTATCACAAACTCCACCAGAACTTGCTGCAGATATCTATAATACGGGAATCTACTTAGCAGGAGGAGGATCTATGTTAAGAGGTCTTGATAAAAGACTTTCTCAAAAAACAGACCTTCCTGTTTATATTGCAGAGGATCCTTTACGAGCAGTAGTACGTGGTACTGGAATAACTCTCAAAAATATTCCTAGATACAAGAGTGTTCTTATAAAATAATAATTCATGCAGCAGATTATTAGTTTCTTACTTAAGAACAAAAACTTCTTGCTCTATGTATTCCTATTTATACTCTCTCTTACTTTTACAATCCAATCGCATTCTTACCATCGTAGTAAGTTTATAAACTCCGCCAATTTCTTATCTGGAGGCGTTTATAAAAGTACAAGTAATGTTCAAGATTATTTTAAATTAAAATCGCGCAATAAAATATTAACAGAAGAAAACGCTCACTTACGTAAATTATTACAAAACACAACAACACATACCTCTTCTGATGCAAATATTTCTAGTTTAGATACTACATTCTCTTACCTTCCTGCACGAGTTTTAAAAAACAGTTACACAAAAACAAATAATATTATCACTATTAAAGTTGGGAAAAGAGATAGTGTTGTTTCTGACATGGGTGTTATTTCTAGCAAAGGTATAGTAGGAATTATAGGAAATACATCTACAAGATATAGCACCATAATTTCTGTTTTAAACTCTACTTTTCAAACAAGTGCCAAGCTTAAAAACTCTAACCATTTCGGAACCTTAAAATGGGATGGTAAAAATCCAAATATCGTACAAGTATATGATATTCAAGAACAAGCTCCTGTATCAATAGGCGACACTATAGAAACAAGTGGCCGGTCTATAATTTTTCCAGAAGGAATTAACATTGGTACTGTCGCAGAAAAAAAACTAGACACTAGTAACAACTTCTATATCCTAAGTATACGTCTTATTAACGATATGACTGACCTAGGCCATGTATATGTTATAAAAAATAAGGATAAAGAGGAGATAAAGCAATTAGAAAACACTGAACTTAATGAATAAGGAATTACTTATACCTATACTTCAGTTTGTGTTCTTCTCATTAGCACAGATTGTTATTTTTAATGCTATAGATCTCTTTGGGTACATCAATCCATACCCATACATCCTGTTTCTTTTGCTTTTTTCATTCACCGCAGAGCGCTCTATTTTGCTTCTAATTGCATTTGGAACAGGACTCCTCATGGATATTTTTGGTGATAGCGGAGGTATACACGCGGCTGCCTGTATAACATTAGCTTACCTAAGGCCTATTGCACTGCGAATTGCTTTTGGAGTTAGTTATGAGTACAATACCATACGTATTTCTAAGACAAGTTTATATGAGCGCTTTATCTATATTCTCATTCTAGTAGTAATTCATCACCTAGTCCTTTTCTCTTTAGAAGTATTTAACATCTCCAACATACTTTATATACTTCAAAAAACGTTAATTACTAGTGTATTCACTCTGCTTCTTTGCATCCTTTATACAATCCTTTTTGGGCGTCATAAAAAATGAGAAAATTACTATTATTAGCACTTGTTTTAATCACAGGATTAGTTTTTACTGGGAGGTTATTTTATCTACAAATTTACGACACTTCGGCGACCACCTTATCTAAAAACAATGCTATTAAAGTTGTTTATGACTATCCGCAAAGAGGACATATTTATGACCGTAATGGCAAGTTATTAGTATCCAACCAGCCCTCTTATGATTTAATGGCGATTCCTAAGGAAATTGAACCTTTTGACACTTTAGCTTTATGTGAACTCATAAGGGTTACCCCTAAAAAACTTAAAAAAGAATTAAAACGTGCTTGGAATTATTCACCTAAACAAGCACAAGTAATTATCCCAACCCTCTCTAAGGAAGAGTATGCATTTCTTGGAGAACAGCTAAGAAAGTTTAAGGGTTTTTACATCCAGAAAAGATCCTTAAGAGATTATCAGATTGATTTTGGCGCTAACTTCTTAGGCTACATACAAGAAGTAAATCCTTCTATCATAAAAAAAGAACCTTACTACAACTCGGGAGACTTAATAGGAAGACAAGGAGTAGAACAACAGTACGAAAAAACACTACGAGGAGTCAAAGGAGTTAAAAGATTTCAAAAAGATAATTTTAACCGAGAAATAGGATCTTATAAGAATGGTACTCTAGACACCTTACCTGTTCAAGGAAAAGACATCACACTTACCATAGATGCCGAACTACAGAAATATGCAGAATCACTACTCGTTAATAAAAGAGGAGGAATCGTAGCGATAGAACCAAGCACAGGAGAGATTCTTACACTTGCCACAGCACCTAATTATGACCCTGCAGACCTTGTTGGCAGGCAACGTAGTAGGAATTATACAAAAATGTATTATGACTCTATTACTCGCCCTTTATATGACCGTGCACTAAAAGGTGCTTACCCTCCTGGGTCACCATTTAAGGCACTCACATCCCTTATTGCTTTACAAGAAAATGTAATAGATTTAGACGAAAGAATTTACTGCAAAGGAAGCTACAATTATGGAGGAAAAAAGCCTTTAGGGTGTCATCATCATAAAAGTCCCGTGCAGCTCATAAGTGGCCTAGCTCATTCTTGTAATAGTTATTTCGCAACAACTTATAGACGCACTATAGACAAATATGAAACCCCTCAACAAGGCATGAATGCTTGGAAAAATCATTTAGAAAGTTTTGGGCTTGGAAATTATTTAGGCTACGACTTACCTATTGGTTCTAAAGGGCTTATTCCTGGAGCTGATTTTTACGATCGTTATTACGAATTTTATTGGGGAAGTACCACAAACATATCTAACTCCATAGGACAAGGAGAAGTACTTATGACACCTATACAAATGGCTAACTTTACAGCAGCTATTGCAAATAGAGGGTATTTTTATAGACCACATATAATTAAAGCTATAAAAGGAGAAGAATCTATTACTGATATTTACACGAAAAAAAATATAACGACCATTAACAAAGAACATTTTGAACCTGTTGTCCAGGGAATGAATGATGTTTATAATTACGGTACTGCAAAGTGGCTTAAAGTAGACGGAATAGATATCTGCGGAAAAACAGGTACTGCCGAAAATTATGATAAAATAAACGGCAAACGAGTACAACTTACAGACCACTCTACCTTTATTGCATTTGCTCCTAAAGACGACCCAAAAATAGCTATTGCCGTATTTATTGAAAATGGGTATTGGGGAGCACGATATGGAGGACGTATCGCTTCACTTCTTATAGAAAAACATCTTAAAGGAGATGTATCTAGAAAAGATTTAGAAAACTGGATACTTACACATAGTTTAGAAGAAGAGTATGCAAAACCTCTGTCAGGAAAACCTTTCCCTATTAATGGAGGCACTAAGATTAGTGCAAAGTTTTTAGCTCAAGAAAACGTAAAGCAATGAGTATAAAGGTTAGATATAAAGGAAGTTTTGACTGGGTGCTTATTCTTATCTACCTTGCACTGGTATTTATAGGTTGGCTAAGTATTTATTCAACTACGTACGACCCTCAAATTACTGAGTTCTTTAATCTTTCTAATTTATACTTCAAACAACTTCTTTGGATAGGCTTTGGTTTTGCACTCATTGTGTTTATCCTTTCGTTAGAAGTGAAATTTATAGAACGATTTTCCTCCTTATTTTACTTAATCGCATTAGTCTTCCTCCTCGGCCTCTTCTTATTTGGAAAAAGTATTAATGGAGCGACAAGTTGGTATTCTATAGGACCATTAACCTTACAACCTAGTGAATTTGCAAAAGCAGCTACAGCACTTGCGTTAGCAAAATACTTAAGCGACCTTCAAACTGATCTTAAAACCCTCAAAGGACAGCTTAATGCCCTTGTACTTATCGCGCTACCCGCACTTATTATCCTGCCTCAACCTGATCCTGGAAGTGCTCTTATATACACTGCTTTTTTCTTCCCACTATATAGAGAAGGACTCGCTGGAGTATACCTATTTGTAGGCTTTAGTCTTATTGTATTATTTATAAGCACACTTCTTTTTGGAGTAACGGCTATAAGTATAAGTACATTGTTAATTGGAGCTACTCTATTTTATCTAAACAGAAAAAAACGCCCTTCAAAACAGATATATATAGGAGCTATAATTGTGTCCTGCGTTTTCTCACTATCTGTAAATTATATTTTTGAAAACATTTTTGAGCAACGTCACAGAGACCGTTTTAACATTGCCCTAGGCAAGGAGACAGATACACAAAGCATTGGGTATAATACACTACAAAGTAAAATAGCTATTGGTAATGGAGGATGGTCAGGGCAGGGTTTTTTACAAGGAACTCAAACAACAGGCGATTTTGTTCCAGAACAAGAAACTGACTATATTTTTAGTGCTGTAGGTGAAGAATGGGGCTTTTTAGGAAGTCTCCTTGTTGTTGTTCTTTTTGTAGCGCTTATCATAAGAATTTTACAGCTTTCTGAACGACAAAAAAATGAGTTTAGCCGTGTATACGGTTATGGTGTTGCAGGAATTTTATTTATTCATTTTGCTGTAAATATCGGTATGGTAACAGGACTATTACCAACCGTAGGAATACCGCTACCCTTTTTTAGCTATGGCGGATCAGGGCTTTGGGCATTTACAATCTTACTCTTTATTTTTATTAAGCTAGATAGTAATCGGGTAAATGAGTGGTAAAATGATGTCTTAGGAATTATTTTACAATTACTACAGAAAGAAAATAATCTTACTCTTTCGCGTAAGCTAATCTATCTAAAACTCCAACCTTTATAACTCGATGCTGCCTCAAGTTTTTGTTCTTGCTTATCATCCAGCTCTGGAAAGAAATCAATTCCTGTAAGTCTTTCTATTTCATCTACAGAGGTTACAAATTTATACAAGGGCTCCTTAGAATCTTCATGCTCCATCAAAAAGGCAAGCATACGCACCTCTTTCCCAGATCGATCATAGATAATCTTATAAAAACTACCGGCCACAGTCACATCCTCTGTTCCAATTTCATCTATCTTATCTTTTAAAATACCTCCTGTGACCACATATAGACCATTATACTTTTTTGCCCAGTAACGCACTTTTTGTTCTAATCTATTCCAAACACCTGCATTAAATTTATGCTCTTGAGGGGTAACATTACTTGTTAAAAAAGTCTCGTTATAAGCCTCTCTACTAAACCCACGATCTCCTGCCGGACATAAGTGTCCCCTATCGTATCCTGATTTTTTATAATTACGCCAATGAGCACTTTTTGTCTTTACCGCTGGGTCAACTTCAAAATAAGGACGCTTAAAATTATTGTTTTGCACCTGCTTTTTTGTGAGCTCATAAGCCACCCATTCTGCTTGTTCGTGAGGTTCACTATAGCTCAAAGAGTAATAATTATGATGTACAACTTGTCCTGTTGTAGATGTAGGTAAGAAATAAGAATTTGTTGTTGCTTTTTCTTGTTTTCCATTAGCTACTATAGGGGCGTCTATCGTTTGATTTACATATTTCTCAAAGAGTAAATATCCTAACATAAAAACAACAACAAGTAATGGGTACGTATATTTTTTATTCATAAAACAGATTTAATTTTTAACATCTAGTGCATCTCTCAGCGCATTCCCCATAAGCATAAAAGCCATCACTAATAACATAATAGCTACTCCTGGAATTACAGCAAGGTAAGGTTTACCAAGGATAATATAACTGTAGTGATCTTTAATCATTCCACCCCAAGAAGGGGTGGGAGGCTGCGCCCCTATTCCTAAAAAGCTTAAACCACTTTCAATAAGAATAGCCCCTGCAAAGTTTGCTGCACAAATCACAATCAATGGAGCTACTATATTGGGCAAAATATGTTTGGATATAATACGATAATCTGTAAATCCTAAAGCTCTTGCCGCAGTCACATATTGCATTTTTTTAACACCCATAACTTGCCCTCTAACTACTCTTGCTACTTCTACCCACATGGTTAATCCTACAGCAATAAACACTTGCCAAAAACCTTTTCCTAACGCTAAGGTTATTGCGATAACCAGCAAGAGTGTAGGTATAGACCATGTTACGTTAATCACCCACATAATCGCAGTATCTACTTTACCTCCATAATACCCCGCTAAAGACCCCATTAACAAGCCTATTAACAAAGAAAGGAACACCGCAATAAATCCTATGGAAAATGAAATTCTTGCTCCTATGAGCATCCTGCTTAAGAGATCTCTACCATATTTATCTGTGCCTAATAAAAATGTCTTTTGAGTAATATTTGCTTTCGCGAAAGCAGCTACATCACCATCTAATTCTAAAACTTTAGTGATTTTCACAATATCATCGCCCGTATGAGGTAAGTAGGCAATATTGTTATCTGAAATACTATAAGAATCAATAGCTATTTCTGAACCACTTCCTTTTTTACCTAAAAACAGTTTAGAAAACCACCCCTGATTATTAGGCAATTCAGATGGGATTGTGAGTATATTTATTGTAAAACCTGGAGGTTTAGAGTGAATTGACAAATGCATTTGGTTTGCATTCTCACTTGAATCTGGTGCAATAACATATGCGAATAACGCAATAAATCCACATAGTAGGATATAGCTCAAACTCAAAACGCCCCAAAAATTTTTCTTGAATTTTTGGAGCGCTAAACCTTTAAGTGAACTAGGTTTTCTACACATATACTAGTCTTCTGTAGCCACTATTTTTAATTTTTAGCATTACTTTCTTTTAAATCTTCAAGTACATTAAGTGCCTCTTCTACATACACATCTTTTGTGAGGCTTTTGTGCCAACGTGAACGTTTTTCTTTTAGAATAGTATCTTTTTCAAAAAGAGTTTCTTCATAAGAAAGTGATTTAAAAGTTAACTTAGAATCATATTCATCTATTACATCAAAACGCTCTGAATTTTCAATATTAGTTTCTATTCTTTTTTTATAATTATTATAATTAAGAGGCCACTTCATATTATCTCTACGGTCTTTAAGCCATTGTGCATACTCATCAATTAACTGTAATTGATTACTCTTTTCCATTCTAGAAACACTCTTATTAATCGTTTCTTGAAAATCAGTATATCCATCCCAAATATGGTAGTCTGCAGGCTCAATCATATCCCAAGGCAATGGATTCTCTGTATCACGCTCCCCTATATCTACATAACTAAACTGATCTGGAACTACCACATCACTTTTTACACCTTTTAACTGAGTAGAACCACCATTTACTCTATAAAACTTTTGAGTAGTCATTTTAAGAGCACCCATATCACCTATATCTTTATTACGTAAATAACGGTTTAAATCCAACACGTTTTGCACCGTCCCTTTGCCATATGTTTGCTTCCCTCCTATTACAATAGCCCTTTTATAATCTTGCATAGCGGCAGCAAGTATCTCACTAGCAGAAGCAGATATCTCGTTTACAAGAATAACAAGTGGCCCATCCCAAAGTATAGCATCATCATTATCTTCTAAAACCTCTGGTCTTCCCCCACTAGACTTAACCTGAACGATAGGCCCTTCTTTAATAAATAAACCTGCAATATCTACTACTGTTTTAAGGGACCCTCCACCATTATTTCTAAGATCTATAAGCAATCCTTCTATAT
>CAZJRA010000021.1:0-4634 GCA_964548335.1 uncultured Flavobacteriaceae bacterium
GGGGAAACATAGTTTTAAAAAAATCATTACTGCCTTTGAGCAAGAAGAGATAGATATTCTTGTAGGGACACAGATGTTAACTAAAGGGCTTGATTTTAGAAATGTAACTCTTGTAGGGATTCTTAATGCAGATAGTATGCTTAATTTTCCTGATTTTAGGGCACATGAACGCAGTTATCAGTTAATTGCTCAAGTATCAGGAAGGGCTGGACGTACAGAAAAACAAGGGCAAGTGTTGGTACAAACATACAATCCATATCATCAGATTTTACAGCAGGTATCTGCTAATAAATTTGAACAAATGTATGATGAGCAGCTTACGGAACGCTATAACTTTAAATATGCTCCTTTTTATAGATTGATACGAATAACATTAAGACATAAAGACTATCAGAAAATAGAAGAGTCTAGTGATTGGTTAGTAAGAGGGTTACGTCAGGTTCTTCCGGAAGGGAGCGTGTTAGGTCCAGAAACACCTGCTATAGCTAGAATACGTAACCAATATCGTAAGAATGTATTAATTAAAATTTCGCGTAAGCAATCCTTACCTAAGGTAAAAGAGTATATCTCTAGAGTGCAAACGAGTTTTAAAGCAATTCCTCAGTATCGTAGTGTACGCCTTATTATAGATGTAGATTGTTATTAGAGGAAAGTTCGTTAGAGAGAGATTCTAATAACTTTAAAAGTAATTTATAGAGTGTTTATGACTGCAGCGCCTCTACTAAGGCTGCTTTTTTATGTCTACTCAAAGGTATTTGCTCTCCGGCAATCTCTATATTTCGACTATTGTATTTATCAATCTTATCCAAATTAACGATATATGATTTGTGGATTCTCATAAATCGTTCTGAAGGGAGTTGAGCGGCAAAAGATTTCATAGTAGCAAGCACGACAATGGGTTCGTATATTGTTACTAATTTCACATAATCCCCGAGAGCGATAATATACTTGAGCTCATTAAGAATAACCTTTTTCTTTTTTAAATTACTTCTTACAAAGATATAATCGTTATCCTCTGAAGCGCCTTCCGTTTTGAGTCTGTGTAAGTTTATCGCTTTGTATACACCATTAGAGAAGCGATCTTTTGTGATAGGTTTTCGTAAGTAATCTAAAGCATTGTAGTCAAATGCTTTATAAGCATATTTTGTTTTTCCGGTAACAAAAATAACTTGAGGTTTGTTTATAAGGTCATCTAATAGATCAAAACCAGATAAAATAGGCATTTCAATATCAAGGAAGAGTAAGTCTATTTCAGTATCAAGTAAACCATTCTTTGTTTCTATAGCATTATTGTACTCAGCAACTAAGTTGAGGTTAGGATGATCATTAATCATTTTGACAATGACTAATCTTTGTAAACTAGAATCATCTACCACAGCGCAGTTTAGTACAATATCATCCATGCTATCTTAATTTTATTGAAACTATGATTCAGCAAATATAGTTAATTATATACTAAATGCCAATAGAAGTATTACTTATAGCGATATTTTAAGACCTTTTATCGAGTGCTTTTGTGGTTTTTATGACTTGTAATTATAATATTGAAACATATTTAGAGTGTAATAAACATTAATTAAAAAATAGTTGGTTTCTTTTCTATTAAATGGGATAGAATCATTATTTTTGCATTCATTTTTTAATTAAACTCATTATTATATGAATCACTACGAAACTGTTTTCATCTTGAATCCCGTTTTATCTGATGATCAGATAAAGGAAACAGTTCAGAAGTACGAAGAAATTTTGACTTCTAAGGGTGCTAAGATGACTAGTAAGGAAAACTGGGGGCTTAAAAAGCTAGCTTACCCAATCCAACACAAAAAAAGTGGTTTTTACCACCTTTTTGAATTCACTGTAGATGGCGATGCTATCAACGATTATGAATTAGCCTTCCGTAGAGACGAGCGCGTTATGCGTTATCTTACGGTTAAGATGGACAAGCACGCTGTTGCTTGGGCTGAGAGAAGAAGAACTAAACTTAAAAAGGAAGCGTAATATGGCATCATCTATCGAACAACAAGCAAAAGGTAAGAAGGATGGAGATATCAGATATCTTACGCCTCTTAACATAGAGACTAACAAACAAAAGAAGTACTGTCGTTTTAAGAAATCTGGTATTAAATACATAGATTACAAAGACGCAACTTGGTTAAGTTCTTTTGTAAACGAACAAGGTAAGTTATTACCACGTCGTTTAACAGGAACATCATTAAAGTACCAGCGTAAAGTGAGTGTAGCTGTAAAGCGTGCGCGCCACTTGGCTTTAATGCCATACGTAACAGATCTTTACAAATAAAATCTAGATAAGAAATGGAACTTATATTAAAGAAGGACGTTGAGAATCTAGGATTTGCAGACGATCTAGTAACTGTAAGAAATGGTTACGGAAGAAACTTTTTAATCCCACAAGGAGTTGCTGTTTTAGCAACACCTAGTGCAAAAAAAGTACTTGCTGAAAACTTAAAGCAACGCGCTTTTAAGGAGCAAAAATTAATTGATGATGCACAGAAGGAAGCAAATAAACTAACAGGTTTAGAGGTTAAAATTACTTCTAAAACAGGAGATGGTGATAAGCTTTTTGGATCAATAACTAGTTCAGACTTAGCATCAGCACTTGAAAAAGAAGGAGTGGTTATAGAGAAGAAATTCATCTCTATCCCAGGAAACAATATTAAGAGAATAGGAAGTTATGAAGCTTCTATACGTTTTCATAGAGATGTTGTTGTTCCTTTTGCTTTTGATGTAATTGCAGAGGCAAAATAATAACAAGTATATTTTATAAAGACCGCTCTCTACTTAAGAGAGCGGTTTTTTTATATCATTATGTGGGCTTTTTTGCCCAAATTATATAATTAGACTACAATGCAATACGCAAGACTTACGAAAGAGCAATTAGAAGAGTTACATCAAGAGTTTATTAATTTTCTTGCGACTCAATCTATTACAGCAGAAGAGTGGAAGGATATAAAAACAAATAAACCTCACGTTGCCGAAGAGGAGCTAGATATTTTCTCAGACCTTGTTTGGGAACGAGTACTTACAAATGCACGATTTTTAGAACATATTTCTCCAAACCAGATGCATTTGTTTGCGCTTAATGATGATAAAATGAGTTTGATTGCTGTTAAGGTAGATGCGCCTGATGTAGATATTACTACAAAGGAAGGGTATCAATGGCTTCAAGATAATTTAGGTGATGATAGAGTCGTGTTTTTAAATGCTTCTAAGGAGTATGGGGAGAAACCTAATGTAGATAAGTTTGCACTTATTCAACAAGGAGCTCAGATCACTAAAGGAGATTTGTTTAAGTGGTTTAGCCGTTTTGTTGAGGTAAAATAGGTTTTACTCGTATCGCAAACTCTCTACAGGGTCTAATCTTGCTGCTTTTAAGGCAGGGAAAAGTCCTGATAATATAGCTACAAAGAACGTGATTAAAGTAGCCGCTATAATAGCATTCCAAGGGGTTGTAAAGTCAAACTCAAATTTACTAGCGACTATTGCCCCTATTGTAATACCTAGTATAATCCCAAGTAATCCCCCCAATTGTCCTACGATAATTGCTTCATAAAGAAACTGTAAGGCAATAGTAGATTTTTTTGCCCCTAAGGCTTTGCGAACTCCAATTTCTCGTGTGCGCTCTGTAACAGATACGAGCATAATATTTATAAGAGCTATACAACTCCCAAAAATGGTAATAATGCTAATGAGCCAAGCAGCAGAGGTCATAGCAGTTGTCATGGTTGATATTTCATTGAGAAGATCGTCACTACGGCTTATACCAAAGTTGTTGTCTTCTATAGGAGATAAACCTCGTATGTTTCTAAATGTGGCTATAGCTTCGCTTTGTGCGGCATTCATAAAAGCAGCATTATCTACCATTATACTTACATTATAATTGGTATATGATAGAGAATATATAGAGCGAGCTACTTGTATAGGAATTAAAACTCTTAAATCTTGATTATTACCAAAAGTAGATCCTTTTTCTTCAAGAACAGCAACTATTTGAAACTTGGTGCCTCGCAAACTTATCGTTTTGCCTATGGGATTATCATTTTTAAAAAGATTTTTATTAAAATCACTCCCAATAATGCAAACGCGCGTATTCTTAATGATGTCCAAAGAAGTAAAATTTCTCCCATCTTCTATCGTAAGACCTGAGTTTTGTAAAAAGTGTTCATTAACACCTAGGACAGTAGCTTCGGGATCTGTTTTGTTGTTTTCGTATTTTACTTCTGCCGCGTTAGTACCTGTAAAAGAGATTGCAGTTTGTGCTGTAGGAAATTCGTAATTGTCAATAAACTCTTTAACCTGTCTATAGTCAATAACCGGGTTTATCGTAGTGCGTTCATCTCTACTGCGTGTGGTGAATGAATAGCGTTGTAAGTTAAACGTGTTACTTCCCATAGAAGCAAAGTCACTGCTTATGGTGTTTTCTAATGCATTCACGAGGCTTAAAATACCTACTAGCGCCATAATCCCAATAGCGATAATGCATACCGTTAGAATAGTGCGTAATAATTGACTTTTAATACTGTCAAATGCAATTTTAAGATTTTCTCTAAAGAGTGAAAACATTGTTTTTCTATCGCTTGGTTTACAATTAGACTACTAAGTGGGAATAAAGTTAC
>CAZJRA010000021.1:4734-11109 GCA_964548335.1 uncultured Flavobacteriaceae bacterium
GATTTTTCACCACTAGAGGTGGCAAAGCGTACTTATATTATGAGTACAATACGAGAACAGTTTGAAAAGTATGGTTTTCAGCCTATAGAGACGCCCAGTTTTGAGAATAGCAATACCCTTATGGGTAAATATGGAGAAGAAGGAGATCGATTGATTTTTAAGATTTTGAATAGTGGGGAGTATTTAAAAAAGGTAGATGAGACCGCTTTCGCGAAAACAGACTACAAAGAGATTACACCACGTATTTCAGAAAAAGCCCTTCGTTACGATCTAACTGTACCTTTTGCGCGTTATGTAGTACAACATCAAAATGATATTGTATTTCCTTTTAAGCGCTACCAAATGCAACCCGTTTGGCGAGCAGATAGACCACACAAAGGGAGGTTTAGAGAATTTTATCAGTGTGATGCAGATGTAGTGGGTAGTGATTCATTACTGCAAGAAGTAGCGTTTGTGCAGTTGTATGACGCGGTATTTACAGAGCTCAAGTTAGAAGGTGTAACGATTAAAATGAATAATCGTAAAATCCTTTCGGGCATCGCTCAAGTGATTGGAGCTAGTGATAAGTTGATTGACTTTACGGTGGCATTAGATAAACTCGATAAAATAGGAGAAGAAGGTGTAACAAAGGAGATGCTGTCTAAAGGAATTTCTCAAGAAGCTATTAATACCGTGGCGCCTTTATTTACACTTTCGGGTAGCTTTGGTGTGCAATTAGAAACTCTTAAAAAATTACTTGCAACTTCAGAAGTAGGAATGGAAGGAATTGCAGAACTAAGCTTTATAAACGAAGCAATAGAAACATTAGGCTTATCCTCTGCGATACTACAGCTAGATGTGACTCTCGCACGCGGACTCAATTATTATACAGGAGCTATTTTTGAAGTCGCAGCTCCAGAGGGAGTGCAAATGGGAAGTATAGGAGGCGGTGGCCGTTATGCAGATCTTACAGGTATTTTTGGGTTAAAAGATGTGAGTGGTGTAGGAATATCATTTGGTTTAGATCGTATCTATTTAGTGCTAGAAGAATTAGATCTATTCCCTAAAGAAGCCACGCAAGGAGTGCAAGCTTTGTTTATTAATTTTGGAGATAAGGAGGCAATGTATGCGATGCAAGCTATTAAAGAACTACGCTCACAAGGAGTACGAGTGGAGCTATATCCAGATAAAGTGACTTCGGGGAAACAGATGAAAAAGCAAATGACCTATGCAAACCGTCGTGAAATTCCTTTTGTAATTCTCGCAGGAGAGCAGGAAGTTGTAGATAGTACTTTTACTGTAAAAGATATGGTAGCAGGCACGCAAGAAACAGTAGTGTTAGAAGAACTTGTAGGAAAACTAACAACTAACAACTAATAGTAGACAGCTAATCGCTAATGAGCACTCTAGTACAGATAAACGTTCTTCCTCATCAAGCAGAAGATGATGATTATATTGCTGATAAAGCTTTCGCGAAAGCGAGACTACGTGCAGACGATGTGCGTGAGTGGGATATTAGAAAACGATCTATAGATGCTCGGAAATCTCCTGTAAAAATATCATTACAGATAGAGTTTTGGAAAGTAGGAGAAGAGCGCCCTAAATTAACTCCTTTTATACCTAAAGATGTATCCAATGCACCAGAGGTAGCTATCATAGGAGCAGGTCCTGCAGGATTATTTGCAGCATTACGAGCTGTAGAAGGAGGACTTAAACCTATCATTTTTGAACGCGGAAAAGATGTGAGAGCCCGTCGAAGAGATCTAGCAGCCATTAATAAAGAGCATATTGTAGATTCAGACTCTAATTACTGTTTTGGAGAAGGAGGAGCAGGTACATACTCAGACGGAAAGCTGTATACAAGATCAAAAAAACGTGGGAATGTATTAAAAGCATTAGAGTGGTTTGTGCATTTTGGAGCTGTAGATGATATACTTGTAGACGCTCACCCTCATATAGGGACAAATAAGCTTCCTAAGATTATTACCACAATGCGTGAGGCAATAACAAATGCGGGTGGAGAAGTACGATTTAATACAAAGCTTACGGATCTTAAAGTAACAGATAATTGTATTAAAGAAATTCAACTAAACGATAAAGAATGGTTGGCATATGATAAGGTGATTCTTGCTACAGGACATAGTGCTCGTGATATCTTTTATTTACTTCACAAGCGTAATGTAAAGATAGAAGCCAAACCTTTTGCTATAGGAGTTCGTATAGAACACCAACAAGATTTAATTGATGATATACAGTATCACGGCGATAGTGATAACCCTAATTTACCACCAGCATCTTACAGTCTAGTACAACAGGTAGATGGTTTAGGAGTATACTCGTTTTGTATGTGTCCAGGAGGTATTATCGCACCTTGTGCAACGGCTCAAGAAGAGGTGGTCACTAATGGATGGAGTCCTTCTAAGCGAGATAATCCATATTCTAATTCGGGAATAGTAGTGAGTGTCTCTCCAGAAGATTTGCCTAACTATAAAGAAGGGGATCCCTTTGTTTGTCTAGATTTTCAGAAGTCTGTAGAGCGAGCTTGTTGGGAAGCAGCAGGAAAAACACAAGCAGTTCCTGCACAACGTATGCAAGACTTTGTAAATGGCCGTGTGTCTAAAAACTTCCCTAAAACATCCTATCAACCAGGAATTGTGTCTGTAGACCTCAATAAAGTATTGCCACCGCTTATCGCGAAAAGACTAAAGAAAGCATTCCTTGGTTTTGGCAGAAAAATGAAAGGCTATCTTACTAATAATGCGGTCTTACACGCTCCAGAAAGTAGAACTTCATCTCCTGTGTTAATTCCTAGAGACCCTATAAGTTTAGAGCATATAGAGGTAAGCGGATTGTATCCTTGTGCAGAAGGAGCTGGTTATGCAGGAGGGATTATTTCGGCAGCTATAGATGGGATGAATTGCGTAGATCGTGTGTTGGAAAAAATGGAAGAGTCAAACCATTCTTAAAACTTTTTAAGAACAACAAGGAGCTATAATAAATATTTATGAAGCTATAATTTATTAATTGTTTTTGTGTATAGAAAACTTTGTTTAGGTATGTAACTTTACTCTCTAAAAGATACTATAACTTAAAATCTATATATAATGAAAAATCATAATGGAGATGCAAGTCAATGTCCTTTTCTTAGTGGGACTCAAGTACAAGCAGCCGGAGGCGGTACGACTAGCCGTGATTGGTGGCCTAATGAATTAAAGTTAAATATTCTACGTCAAAATGGTGTGTCATCAGACCCTATGGATGACGATTTTGATTATACTGCTGCATTTAAAACGCTTAATCTACCTGCAGTAAAAACAGATCTTACTGAGCTTATGACAGATTCTCAGCCTTGGTGGCCAGCAGATTATGGGCATTATGGAGGTTTATTTATTCGTATGGCGTGGCACAGTGCCGGAACATATAGACTCGGTGACGGTCGTGGAGGAGCTAATACAGGAACACAGCGTTTTGCTCCTCTTAATAGTTGGCCAGATAATGGAAACTTAGATAAAGCACGCTTGTTATTATGGCCTATTAAAAAGAAATACGGACGCGCACTTTCTTGGGCAGATTTAATGATTTTAGCAGGAAATGTGGCTTTAGAATCTATGGGCTTTAAAACCAATGGTTTTGCAGGAGGTCGTGCAGATGTATGGGAACCAGAACAAGATATTTACTGGGGTTCTGAAACCGAATGGTTAGGTGATGATAAGCGTTATTCTCAAAAAGAAGAAAGAGAGATAGAAGGACATCTAGGAGCCGCTCACATGGGATTGATCTATGTAAATCCAGAAGGACCAGGAGGAAAGCCAGACCCTGTAGCTTCAGGACACGATATTAGAGAGACTTTTGGTCGTATGGGAATGAATGATGAAGAAACTGTTGCGCTAGTAGCAGGCGGGCATACGTTTGGAAAAGCACACGGTGCTGCAGATCCAGAAAAATATCAAGGAGTAGAACCGGCAGGAGCGTCTATAGAAGAGATGAGTACAGGTTGGAAAAACACTTATGGTACAGGAGTATTGGACGATACGATTACTTCAGGTATAGAAGGAGCTTGGACACCTAATCCTACACAATGGGATCACGACTACTTTAGAGTATTATTAGAGTATGATTGGGAACTCACAGAGAGCCCTGCGGGAGCACACCAGTGGACTCCTACAGCAGTCTCTAATGCAGATATGGCTCCTATGGCAGGAGATGCAAACGGGAAGCAAGCGCTTATGATGACTACGGCAGATATGGCTCTTAAAATGGACCCTGCGTATTTAGAAATTTCTAAACGTTTTAAAACAAATCATGTAGAATTTGAAGAAGCTTTCGCGAAAGCGTGGTTTAAACTAACCCATCGTGATATGGGGCCTAGAAGTAATTATATTGGGTCAGAAG
Source organism: uncultured Flavobacteriaceae bacterium (assembly GCA_964548335.1). Lineage (GTDB taxonomy): Bacteria > Bacteroidota > Bacteroidia > Flavobacteriales > Flavobacteriaceae > Dokdonia. The sequence continues at coordinate 9,106 of CAZJRA010000021.1, forward strand.
TGCCTAGTGAAGTGCTTGTATGGCAAGATCCTATTCCAGCAATAGATTACACTTTAGTAAATGAAGCAGAAATTACTTCTTTAAAGAAAACAATATTAGCTTCTGGCTTAACAGTATCGGAAGTAGTAACTACAGCTTGGGCATCTGCATCTACGTATAGAGGATCGGATATGCGTGGTGGAGCAAATGGAGCTCGTATTGCTTTAGCGCCACAAAAAGATTGGGAAGTAAATAACCCAAAGCAGTTAGCAAAGGTGCTAGATGTGTACAGAGATATACAAACAACGTTTAATGCCAAGGGAGGAGATACACAAGTCTCTTTAGCAGATCTTATTGTTTTAGGAGGTGCTGCAGGAATAGAGGAAGCAGGACGTAAAGCAGGAAAGACAATTACAGTACCTTTTGCGCCAGGACGTGCAGACGCAACACAAGAGCAGACAGATATAGAGTCTTTCAACTATTTAGAACCACTAGCAGATGGGTTTAGAAATTATTTAAAAGAAGGACTTCAAATATCTTCAGAAGAGTTACTTGTAGATCGTTCACAATTAATGGGGCTTTCTATTCCAGAAATGACTGTATTAGTAGGAGGGATGCGTGTTTTAGAAACTAATTACGATGAGTCTACTCACGGAGTACTTACTTCTCAAGCAGGAAGTTTATCTAATGATTTCTTTGTGAATATCTTAGATATGATGACTACTTGGGAGGCTATTTCAAGTGATGATCGTACTTTTTCAGGACGTAACCGTATCTCTAATGAGTTGCTATGGACCGGAACAAGAGCAGATCTTATTTTTGGATCTAATACAGAGTTAAGAGCTATTGCAGAGGTATACGCTAGTGACGATGCAAAAGATAAGTTTGTAAACGATTTTATTGCTGCTTGGACGAAAGTGATGAATGCAGATCGTTCTTAAACGAACACTCAATAATTTACAATTGATTAAAAGCAACCTCAAAAGGGTTGCTTTTTTTTATTAAGTATAAAAACAATCCTATATTAACTTTAATACTAGGATTAAAATTATGTACCTTTACACCCCGTAAACGAACTACAGAATTCCCTTAAATGACTACTACAAAATACATCTTCGTTACGGGCGGAGTTTCATCTTCTTTAGGAAAAGGTATCATTGCAGCATCTCTTGCTAAGTTATTGCAAGCTAGAGGCTATCGTGTGACGATTCAAAAGTTGGACCCTTATATTAATATAGATCCAGGTACACTTAATCCATACGAACACGGTGAATGCTATGTGACAGATGATGGTGCAGAAACAGATTTGGATTTAGGTCATTACGAGCGTTTTCTTAATGTAGCTACTTCTCAGGCAAATAACGTCACTACAGGACGTATCTATCAAAGTGTTATAGATAAGGAACGTAGAGGTGAGTTTTTAGGAAAAACAGTACAAGTAATACCTCATATAACCAATGAGATTAAAGAGCGTATTCAGATCTTAGGAAATAGTGGTGACTATGATATTGTTATTACAGAAATAGGAGGGACTGTAGGAGATATAGAGTCATTACCATACATAGAGAGTATTAGACAATTAAAATGGGAGTTAGGAAAAGAGAACTCTCTAGTAATACACTTAACTTTAATCCCATATTTATCTGCAGCGGGAGAGTTAAAAACAAAACCTACACAGCACTCTGTTAAAACATTAATGGAAAGTGGGATACAAGCAGATATACTTGTGTGTAGAACAGAGCATACAATTAGTGACGAACTACGTTCTAAATTAGCAAGATTTTGTAATGTAGAGCAAGGAGCAGTTATAGAGTCTATAGATGCGAGTACGATTTATGATGTACCTAATCTTATGTTAGATGAGGGGCTAGATAAGATTGTCTTAAAAAAGTTAGCGCTTAATGATGAGACAATGCCTGAACTAAGTAGATGGAATGAGTTTTTAGCAAAACATAAAAACCCTAAATCTACCGTAACCATTGGGCTTATAGGAAAATATGTAGAGTTGCAGGATAGTTATAAGTC